>JAEXGX010000324.1 GCA_023450535.1 Pseudomonadota bacterium
GGGCAGACATACCGTTCACATCGCGAATGGAGGCTTTGCGCGGGGCGGAAATGTCCCGCATGCGACTTAGATCCAGAGCAGATGAAGAACCTTTTCGCAGTTGTTCGCCAACGGCAGAAGCCTCGCCGGACACGACCGGACGGGGCAGAGAAGAAGGGGGGGTCATGACAAATCCTTGCAGACGGTGGTGCGAGAAGGGGGCAGGTTAATCCAGCAGAGGGGAGCTTGGCAAGCTTGTTTCCCTTCTTTCGTGAACGACATTGATTAAGCGCGAAGAAATCATTAATCTTTATATGGATGACGTTTTCTTTCACAGTACGTCGTCATTGTATTTATTGTCCGATGGCAGGAAACATTCCCTTTACACCGATTACAATGGTCCGTATTTTTAATAGAATTGAAAGACAGACGCGACTTTTTACAAACCGGATCGCTGCTTCAGAAGAAGCCACCTGTATACCGTGGAAAAATTATGGAAAATTATGGATTGACAAGAGGACAAAGCCGGTGAAATCCTTCACCGCCACATTAACCTTAGTAGAGCAGTTTCAAAACGAAATTGTTCATGGAATCGGGCAGAGCGAGACTCTGCCGCGACACCCCATCATTACGGGATAGCCGCAATTCCTTTGCGGCGCGCCGCCAGAAGGGCATACAGGTATGAACGGCAGAACATGGCTCCGGCTTCAGGCGTGAAATTTATGAGCCAAAATAGAAGGGTCCTGACTGGCAGATACTTTCAATCGCAACATGCTCTCATGGAAAACAGTCCGCGCGGCCCGGCCCGGCCCGCCGATGCGGAATCGTCTGCAAACGGGGCCAGCTAAGGCTTGATACAAATTGGGGTGCGTTTTGCCAATGAGGCGGAAAAAATTCTTTTTCTGGTTGCTTGCAGGATGTTTTTCTATCCTGGCGCTGCTCTGGCTCACGTTGTTCGGCGAAGAGCGCCGTGACCTGGCAAAAACTCTTGCAGGCAAGGAACAACAGCTCCGTGTGCGCAATATCTCCTCCGTCCTTGCGGAAAACATTACCGCCTCGGGCCGCGAAATCCGTTCTCTTGCGGCTTCCCCGTATATCACGGACACTCTTGCGCGCGACTCTTCCGGTGCGGATGCGGAGATACCGTCAAGTGAAGCTCTTGCCCGGCTGCACAAAGATCCGCTTTCTTCCCCGCAGCCGCACAATATGATGCTGCTCGACCTGCAAGGCAAAATCCGTTTTTTTGCCAAAGGTATTTCACTTCTTGCTGAAAGCGACATGGCTGGTTGGCTGGAAGACATCGCGCGCCACGATACCGGTACTTACGACGTGTTAGGACCTTACCGCTCCACTTCCGGAGAGCGTTTCATTGTCTTTTCCGCCCCGGTCTATACCAGAGACGGCCTCGCGGGCAGGTTGCTTGTCGCGAAAAATATTGTCGCGTGGGAAGAATTGCTACGCGGACGTTCTCTTCCCAAAAACGAAGATAGTTGCATCATCCTGAATACCGCAGGTTACGTTCTTATGGCCTTCGGCGATTCCCCGCGCATAGGAGAATCCACATTCTCCCCCTCGCTTAAGGAAATGGCGGACATGGGCGAAGGAACGTTCAGCTATGAATGGCGAGGAAAAAAATGGTCCGGACGCTATGTCGCCCTTCCCAATACAGACTGGCTGGTTCTTGTCGCCCGCCCGGAATCGACACTGCAGGCCCCATTCATGAAAAGCGCAATGGCGGCAATCGTTGTTCTGACCATTCTTCTGCTTGCAGCGTTCCTTGCCTGGGCACGCGAAGCCTGTCAACCGCGCCCGATCGAACAGGAAGCCTCCAAAGATTTGTCGATGCTGGTGCGCAAAGGGCTGAGGGAAGGCGTTCTGGAACTGGATGTGGCAGGGCGCGTTCTATGGGCCAACGAAAGTGCGCTGAAAATCCTGAACTGCCGAACAGAAAAAGAACTGCTCGGGCAGCTTATGTATGGCGCACCTTGCCATGATGCTGGCTTGCAAAATAAAAATCAGACGAACGGTGAAACGAATCAAGATTTCGTCGAAACGGAAATTTGCCCTTTGTTGCAGAGCCTCAGTTCCGCAAGCCAACCTTCCGGAACGCTGTTGACCATCTGGCGCAAAGACGGCCTCCCCTTGCTGGCGACGCATGTTTTCCTGCCGCGCCTGCACGGCGGCAAGGCAAACGGCGGGTATTTCATTTTTCAGGAACTGTTCTCACTGCCCGCGAACCGGCGTTTGGCCCTCCTGCATACCTTCACCTCCATTCTCGATGCATGGGCGCTCTTTGACTCGGATCTCTGCCTTGTAGAAGCCAGCCCTTCCCTGTGCAAACTGTTTGAAGCAAGAGACTGTGAGGGATTGCGAGACATCCTCGCTCCCAAAATGTCGCAGGACTACAGAAACGAACCAGACACTCCCGCACTTGTTTACAACACGCTGAAAAAGGCAAAAAAACAGGGGCACGCCGCCTGCGAACTCGTACTCGGGCGCATTCCTGCTTCAGTTCTGCCTTCTTCCCTGCCCTACGGCACGGTCAACGGCGCGGGCCGGATGCTCTGCCAGGCCAAAGTGAAAAAAGAGTCCCTGGACGAAAAGGAATATTACCGCCTCACGCTTGACTTTCCGGGGTTGCGCCGGGAACTCGACACCCAACGCAGTTTTGAGGAAAAGCTGCTTAAAAACATACTTGCCGTCAATCCATTGGGCGTCGTCGTGATCAGAGACGACAAGGTGATCTGGCTCAACCGAAAAGCCAAGGACATTATCAGACTGCGGGTGGGAGACAGCCCGGAACGGGCTTATGCCGACATCGGCATGCGCAAGATTGTGCGGGAGTGTCTGGAGCGTAACGGACGCATGGACGGTTGTACGCTGAAAGTTCAATCCCCTGCAGGTGAAACGCACGAGGCGCATTTTGCGGCGCAAATGCTCCATTTTGCAGGCGGCGAGTACTGCGTGGTCTGGATAATGGACCTGAGCGAAAACAAGGAATTGCTTGCCGCATTGGAAGCCGCCCGCAGTGCGGCAGACTCGGCGGGGGCGTTCCAGAGCGAGTTCCTGGCCCGCCTGAATCACGAAATGCGCACCCCCCTGAATGCCATCATGGGTATGGGCTACCTTTTTTCACAAACCAGCATGACCGAACAGCAGCGCGGCTATATCAGCAAGCTGCAGCAAGGAGCGCAAACGCTGCTCGACATGATCAACCAGTTGCTGGACTTTTCTTCCGTCGCACAAGATGCTCTTGAACTGGAGGAAACCACGTTCCTGCTGCCTTCCCTGGTGGAAGGACTGAACTCCGCCAATACCTTCAAAGCGGAAAAAAAGAACCTTGAATTCGTGCTCCGCGTGGACCCGAACATCCCCGAAGCCCTGACGGGCGACCCCGTGCGTCTGGCCCAGGCCCTGCACTCACTGGTGGACAATGCCATCCGCTTCACCGACGAAGGCGAGGTGTACTTCGAAGCTCGCCTTGAACAGCCTTTGAATCCCGCCACGAATGAAGTGTTTATTCATTTTGAAATTCGTGACACCGGAATGGGCATGACTCCGGAAACCCTTGCGCGCGGCTTCCAGCCATTCGGTCAGGGAGACGGCTCCAATACCCGTGAACATGGGGGAGTGGGGCTGGGGCTTCCGCTTGCACAGCGTGTCTGCCGCCTTATGGGCGGAGAACTGAACGTTGAAAGCGAACAGGGCAAGGGCACCACCGTCTCCTGCGTACTGCGCCTGAAACGGGGAAACAGTACGCCCCACCATCTCTCCTCCTTGTGCGAAGCGGGAAGCACCCGGGTACTCGTGGCGGACGATAACGCTTCTTCCCGGGCCGTACTGCGTGAACAACTTGAATTTCTTGGTTTCAGTGTGACGACAGCAGCGTCCGGCGGCGAAGCGCTGGATGCGCTGCGAAAATTCACCGCCGCAGACGCAACGCCCGATCTGTTCATAGTGGATTGGCACATGCCCGGCATGAGTGGGCTGGAATGTGTATGCCGGGCAGAAGGCATTTTGCCCGCCACCTGCACCATGCCAATGGTGTTGATGGTTGGTCAGACCCGCAGGCCGGATGAGGAAGAGCTCACCCGCGCAGGAATTGCCGCCTGCCTGGTCAAGCCCTTTTCCCCGCCCGCGCTGAGGGAAACCCTGGCCCCCCTGCTGTTGCGAAAATCCCCAAAGGAAACTCCGGTCCCACTACACGTTCTGCTGGTGGAGGATAATGAAATTAACCAGGAAATCGCCTTGTCACTGCTGAGGGAACAGGGCGTGAACATTGATGTGGCGCACAATGGCCTGGAAGCGGTGGACATGGTTCGCGAGGCAGGCATGGGAGCGTATGCTCTGGTGCTCATGGACGTTCAGATGCCGGTCATGGACGGACTGGAAGCAACGTCCCGCATACGCGGCATGGGCTACACTTTTTCCGACTTGCCCATCGTCGCCATGACCGCGCAAGGGCAGGAAGAAGACAAACGCCAATGTTTCGCCGCCGGCATGAACGACCACATGATCAAGCCGCTTGATCCGGAACGTTTAAACGCTGTCCTGCTCCGCTGGATCGGCGTGAGTGCAAACAAGCCCAAACCATTCCACGGCAGACAGAACGGCGTGGTATTCGAAAAACGCGCTTCAGATCTGGTTTCCGCTGCCATGCAGGCTATCGCGTCCGAGCATAAAACCTCCGGCGTGCTGATTCCTGCAACGGGTCTGGAAAACGTGGGAGGCAATGAATCGCTGTATATCAAGCTATTGCGCAAATTTTTCGACTCCTACGCGCACCTGGACAAAGATATCGACACCGCTTTGCGGCAAGGCGATACGGAACTGGCCATCCGTCTGGCGCATACGGTCAAAAGCGTTTCGGCCAGTCTGGGGCTGGCCGACTTTTCAAGCATTTCGGCTGAAGTGGAAAGAGAGCTGAAGGCCGGAGCGCTGGACGACACCATGAGCGCCGCCTTTAGCGCCGGCCTGCATGAAAGCCTGCGCGCAGTAGAGGAATTCCTGACCATCCGCGACATAAAGTCCGCTCTTGCCGCACAAAGATCGGCGTCCGAAACTTCCAGCGAAGATAATGTTCTCGGAGCGGAAAATAATCACCCTGCCCCGCTTCGAGCCCGTCATGCCATTGCGCTGGTCCAGGAAATTCTGGACAATCTGGAACTGGACTGGGGGGTGATCATGAATAACATGGATGAACTGGAGCGGATGATAAACGGAAGCGCCTATGAAACGCAGATGAGCGCCCTGAGCCATGCCGCGGAAAACTTCGATGTCCCCCAGACGCGCACGGCCGCGCAACATCTTCTGGCAGAGCTGGAATTTCTGGCGAAGCAGGATGAACCGGCTTCTTCCGCACCGGAAGAGCACAATGAACAGAAATGAGACAGTTGTCGTGGCGGCCGAATGGGCCGGAGACGTCGCATTCAACGATTTTGTGCCCCTTATAACGCAAGGAGTTTTCCATGTCCCGAGAGATCACCATGGCAGCCTGCCAACCCTTTGAAAATGCCTATCAACTGCTGAGCCGCTACATCGATGTCTGCCCGGAAGATATCTGGAAAGAAACTAACGGAGGCTGGCCCATATGGCAACAAATCTGCCATACGATCAGCGCGCTGCACTTCTTTACCGGATCTTCCGCTACGGATTTTCCCTGCGCGCCGGAGGAGTGCATGCTTTCCCGCATTTCTACAGCTCCCGCACCGGATAAAGCTCTGGTGAAAGCTCTTGCGGAAAAAGCCAAAGCCGCAACGGATACCTATGTCACCGGGCTTGACGACACCGCACTCCCTAAGCCCAACAAACACGTTTCCTCCGCGCTGGGCCGCCCGGTGAGCCATGTCGCCACCCTTGGCATGCTGGCGTCTCATACCCTGTATCACGTAGGCAGTTGCGACGCCGCCTTGCGGGATCACGGCCTGCCCGGCGTATTTTAAACCGCACAGCCGCACAGCGAAAAATGCCTGTTCCCCCGGGGCTGCCGACAAAATCGGCAGCCCCGGATTATTTTTTATTAACATCATGTTGACTAGGAAAAAGGCTGTATTATTTATAGGCTACAAAATTTTTCCACATAGGAGGATATATGAACACCCCTCGTATTATCTCTCGTAATTGGCCCCATTGGGGCGGTTCCCATAATGCCCCTGCTGCACGTCACGCCAGCGCTTCGCCCATGACACAGCTTCATGATGAAATCGATCGCCTGTTCAACGGTATGTTTACAGGGCTGATTGATCCCTGGGACAATTTCTACACAGACATGTTGCCCGCATCCTCGCGTCAGGCACTGGCCGACGTAACTATCAGTCCCCGCGTGGAGCTGACCAGCGATGACAAGGCCTATACACTCACGGCCGAACTGCCGGGCGTGGACCCCGCCGATGTGAAACTGGAAGTGCATGACAACACGCTTTTTCTGCGCGGTGAAAAGAAGCGTGAAAGCGCAGCAGCCCCGACCGAGGCCCAAAAGGACGGCGGGGAAGCAAAAGACGGACGCCGCCTCCATGTCACCGAACGCGCCTATGGTTCCTTTGAACGGGCTATGTCCCTGCCCGATGACGCAAATGCAGAAGCCATCAGTGCCTGTCACAAGGACGGCGTGTTAACAGTGGTGATTCCCCGCAAAGCGGAGGAAAGCCCCAAAACCCGCACCATTGAAGTGACCCGGGCCTGATTCCCTCTTCCGCCTCCCCCATCCGCGCTCCGGTCCCTCTCCCTCCTCCGGGGCGTAGTCCCCATCCCCTAGCAGGGATGGGGACTTTTTATATTCGTCGCACCCCATTATTTCCGGGTTATTTCAGTGCAGTGCGACATCAGCAATATGTCTGAGGGCAGGCCTTTGGGCATACGTGTGGACAGACCAATGGACAGGCAGGCCGGATCACGCGGGAAACTTCGCGCCCACCAGAGAAAAAATCCGGACGCGTCTCAAGCAGTACAAGGTACATACGACAGCCTACGGCATAGGGGGGAAGCAGGGTCAACCACTCTTCTTCCCGGCTGGAAAATTCCCTTCCCGCAAGGGGGCGACATTCCGCACACAGAAGGCCATCACACCGGATTTCGGCATGCAGAAAAGGATCTTCACGTAAGGCGAGCATCTGTTCCAGCGTGACGCGACGTGTGTCAATGAACGCCTCCATGGCCCTCTCCAGGGCTTCACCTTCCAGACCCGCCTCTTCCATAAGCATCCACGCGGCCTCTCCGCCAACCCGGCGGTAAAAGGGATGTGCTTCGCGCATAAGTTTGCGCTCCCCAGGAGAGAATGACTTCAGCGCGGCGTTTTCAGGGAAGCAATTCATGGCATCATCCTGCCGGGAGGCGGGCCGGATTGTCAAGAATCCGCAGAAAAGTTCCCGAAACTACCCCCTTCCCGAGTCTTGCCGCGCTCCGCCGGATTCCGTATGCTTTCCCGCTGGGCCGCTCTTTCTGAAAAAGAGAAAAAACGCCGCAAAACACAAACCTCCCCAAAGGGGGAGTATACCACTGCGGGAGCATACATGAGCGTCGAAGCTGTCCGTGAATTTTTGAAAGAAAAAGGCCTGGAATCGGCCTATCGTGAATTTTCCTCTTCCAGCGCGACTGTAGCCCTCGCCGCCGCCGTGCTGGGCTGCGAAGAAGGCCGCATCGCCAAAACCCTGAGCCTGATGACCAAATCCGGCCCCATTGTCATCGTGGTCATGGGCGTGGCCCGCCTGGATAACCGCAAGTTCAAGGAACGTTTTGGGGAAAAGGCCGTATTCATCAAACCGGATGAATTGGAGAATGCTATTGGCCACCCCATGGGCGGCTGCTGCCCCTTCGCGCTCAAGCCCGGCGTACGCGTTTACCTCGACGCCAGCCTGCGCGCCTTTGATCCCGTCTACCCGGCCGCAGGCGCACCCAACAACGCCGCAGAGCTGACCTTGGCCCAACTGGAAGAAATCACGGACGGCGAATGGATCGACGTATGCAAAGACGACGTGTGCTCAGAATAATGCTCCCCCCTTTCCTCTCATGAAAATTCTGCACAGCTCCGACTGGCATCTTGGCCGTACCCTTTTTGGCCGCAGACGCCATGATGAATTTGCCGCCTTTCTTGATTGGCTGACAAACGTACTCCACGCCCAGCGGCCCGATGCGCTGCTGGTTTCCGGTGATATATTTGACACCGGCACGCCCGGCGTACGCGCTCAGGAACTCTATTACCGTTTCCTCCGCCGCGCGGCGGATTCCCCCTGCCGCCATGTGGTAATCACGGCAGGCAATCACGATTCCCCCTCCTTTCTCGACGCGCCCCGCACCCTGCTCGATGCCCTGCGCGTTCACGTGGTCGGCTCGGCCTTGCCCCTTCCGTCCCTCGAAAATTCTGACGGGCCTTCCTTGCAAGATGAAGTCATCACCTTGCGCGACACTGCGGGGCGAGCCGAGCTTATCGTCTGCGCCGTGCCCTTTCTGCGCGATGCGGATCTGCGCGTCTCCTCCCCCGGAGAAAGCCAGACGGATCGCGAGGCTCGCCTGCGCGAAGGTTTACTGGCCCACTATGCCGCCGTCACGGAGGAAGCCCGTCTCCGCCGTGCCACCCTTGAACAGAAAGAAGGCACGCGAGTGCCTCTTGTGATGATGGGACACCTTTTCGCCGTGGGCGGAAAAACCGTGGACGGCGACGGCGTACGCGATCTCTATGTTGGCTCGCTGGCCGCCATGCCCGCCTCGGCTTTTGCTCCGGACGCGGCCTACGTCGCGCTGGGGCACCTGCACGTGCCTCAGGCCGTGGGCGGGCTGGAACACATCCGCTACAGCGGCTCCCCACTGCCTATGGGCTTTGGTGAAGCGACACAACAAAAAAGCGTCTGCCTCGCGGAACTGAACGCGGATGGCCCGGCCTGTGTCGAGCTTCTGCCCGTACCTCGTTTTCGCCGCCTGACAAGCCTGCGCGGTGAACGCGAAGCTATCCTCACCCGCCTGGACGAACTCGTTCACGAACAGGAGGAAGTATGGTTGGAAATCACTCCGGATTCTCCTTCTTCTGCTCTGCGCGACGAGCTGGAAGCCAGAGTGAAGGATACCCGGCTGGATATCCTGCGCATTCGAGATCGCGTTGTTTCAGACGCGGCCCTGTGCGCGGGAGAAACGGAGGACATGCTGGAGGAACTGGAACCGCGCGAAGTATTCGAACGCCTGCTTGACTCCCGGCATACGGAGGAAGAAAAACGCCCCGCCTTGCGCCAAACCTACGCGGAACTACTCCATGAGCTGGAAAACACCGATGCCGGGCCGGAGGCGGAATAATGCGTATTACCCGTATCCATCTGAAAAATCTCAACTCATTGCTCGGAGAATGGTCCATTAACCTTGACCTCCCCGAATACGCGGACGAGGGCATCTTCGCCATCACCGGCCCTACCGGGGCGGGCAAAAGCACCATACTCGACGCGGTGTGCCTGGCGCTGTACGGCCAGACTCCCCGCCTGGGCCGCCTGAGCGCAAGCGCCAACGACATTATGAGCAGACGCGCGGGAGAATGTTCCGCCGAAGTGGAATTTGAACTCGCTTCGGGCCGGTACCGCTGCACCTGGTATCAACACCGCGCAAGGCGCAGAGCGGGCGGAGCGCTCCAGCCCTATACCCACCAGATAGCCGATATCACCAAAGACCCGGAACACGGCGAAATTCTGGAAAGTGCCTCTTCCAAAACAGCAGGAAAGGTCACGGAGCTTACCGGTCTGGATTTTGACCGCTTTACCCGCTCCATGCTGCTGGCGCAAGGGCGCTTCGCCACCTTTCTCAATGCCTCCCCCTCCGAACGCTCCCCCATTCTGGAACAAATTACCGGAACCGATGTCTACACCCATATTTCCAAAAGAGCCCATGAGCGCCTGAGCAAAGAAAAGGCCCGGTGCGACGAACTGGCAGCCGAACTGACGGGCCTGCACGTTCTTGCCCCGGAAGAGGAAGCCGAACTGCGCGCGCAACGCCGGACGGCCACAGATCAGGATGCCGCACTGGCCCGCGAAGAAGAAGAATTGCGCCGCGTGTTGCGCTGGCTGGAGCAGAAAGACGAATTACGCGCCCTGCTGGCCGCCGTCGGGCAAAAGGAACAGGAACACGCCGCACGGGAACAGGCCTTCATACCCTCGCGCCAGCGCCTTGCCCGCGCACGCCTGGCTCTCGAACTGGCCGCTGACTACACGGAACTGACCTCGTTGCGAGAACAGAAATGTTCTGCGGAGACAGCTCTGCAGGAACAGAGAGAACAGCAAAACAAACTGAGCGAATCCTTGCGCGATGCGCAGGCGCGGCTTGAATCCGCCCTCGCAAACGAAGCAGCGGCCCGAAGCGAGCGGGAGCGCGCCCTTCCGCTGCTGCGCGCCATCCGCGATATAGACGTTCGCCTGGCAGAAAAGAAAGAACATCTGACCCGTCTTGTTCAGGAGGCGGAACTGGCGCGCCGCCAGCGCGACGAGCACCTAAGGAACCGGGATGCCTGCCTCTCCTTCGGTAAAAAGCTGGCAGAAGAAAAGAACAGACTGGAACGCGAGCTCGCCGCCGGAAGCAAAGACGATGCGCTGGCTGAAGCCCTGCCCTTGTTGCGTGAACGCCTTGCCGCACTTGATGCGCGACAAAATGAATCCCTGGCTGCGGAAGAGGAACTGGCAAGCGCCCGAAACGCCCGGCAACGCGCGGACCAGGAAGCGGCCCGGCGAAAAGACGAAATGACCCGGCTGGCTCAGCAGGAAAGCGCGGCACGGCACGTTGCCGATCAGGCTGACGCGACACTAGCCGAACTGTTGAACGGCGCGTCGCCCGAAGCCGTACGCTCCGAACTCTCCACCCTGCGTGCCCGCGCCCAGACCTTTGCAGCCCTGCGCGGCCATGCCGCGCGCCGCGACGCCGCTCTTCGGCTTCAGGCAGAAAAAGAGCAGGAACAGGAACGGCTGGCCGCCACGCTAGTTACTATGGCGGAAACGCTCCGTATTCTGCGGGACAAAGAAAGGCTGTTGATCGGCGATGAAGCCGTTTGTCAGGAAAAAATCAGCATGGCGGCCCGCGTCGCCAGTCTGGCCGAACAGCGCTCCGAGTTGCTGGATGGATCTCCCTGCCCGTTGTGCGGGGCCATTCATCACCCCTACGCCTCTGGCGTCCTGCCCCGTGAAGACGAGGCACGAAATAGCCTCAGGGCCATCCAGGCCGATCTGGCTCGCGTACGCGCCGAAGTGCTGGACAAGGAAAAACTTTACAGCGCTGCCCTGCGCGATCAGGCCAATCTTGCCGCGCTGGTAGCGGACAATGCGAAGCGCGCTGCGGAAGAAGAAACCCTTCTTGCCGAACATGCCGCCCGCGCAGGCTTGAGTGCCGACCTGTTCCGCACGGCGGACAACGGCGCAAAACAGGAACGTGCCCAGGCCGAGCTTGACTCCGCGCTTAACTGCGCGGAACAGCGAAACCGGGAACTGAACGCAACGGAAGAACGCAGCCGCGATCTGCGCAGGACGGCGCGGGAAGCCGGGGATGCTCTGGCCTCCGCGCGCCTTGACGCAGAGCGAAGCGAAGGAACAGCCGCTTTGGCCCGGGCGGCAGAAGACCGGGCCGAACAACACGCACAAGAACGATACATCGCGCGTGAAGCGGCGGAACGCGCCTGGCGCGACGCGCTGACGCCTTTCACCTTGCCGCCCGCTCTGCCTAATTCAATGGGCGCGGAGATTCTCCGTACCCTGGAAGCCCGCCGTGAACGCCGCGAACACCTGCGCGGCGAAGCGCGCGCCCTGGAACGGGAAGCGGAAAAACAGAGTGCTGCACGGGAAAAGCTGGAAGAACAGCTGCGCGCTGACGAGCAAACCCTGCGCAACGTGTCCCAAAAACTGGCCGGAGCCGGAGAAGAACAGCGCACCTTGGAAACGCGCCGCCGTGAGGCATTACATGCGCTGGACGACGACGTTTCAGGAGCCGATGAAGCCGAGGCGCGCAGGGAAAATGCTCTGCGCACAGCGGAAAATGCCGCCCGCCAAGCCCTCCGCACAAAAGAGGGAGCGGAGCGCGCGAAAGAGGCCGCCCAGGCCCGCCTGCGGGAATGGGAACAGCGTAGGAAGGAACTGAGCGCAACGTTGCTGGAACGCGAGGCTACCTTTGCCGTATTGTTGCACCGCAAAGGTTTTATTTCTGAAGACAGAACCGAATCCCCGCAAGAAGCCGAACGCATTTTTCTCGCCTCGCGCCTGGACGGAGAGGAGCGGGAACGCTTGCGCTGCGAAGAACAGGCCCTAGATGAGGAAAAAACCGGCCTTGCCTCACAACGGGAGGCGCTGACGGCACGCTATGCAGCGCTGGATAAAACTGTGCCCGCGCTGCTCGCCGCGCCGCGTTCGGCAACCGACGAAACAACGGAGAGCGCCGCGTATAACGAACAGCAAAAGAATTCTTTTACCTCCCGCCTGAACGATTTGCTCGCCGCCCGTACGACACTCCAACGCGAAATTGGCATGCTGGATCAACGCCTGGAAGCCGATGCCAGACTGGCCCGCGAATTAGGGGAAAAACGCCAGGCCCTGCACCGGCAGGAAGCAGAATGCCGCCGCTGGCAAGATCTGCACGAGCTCATAGGCTCTTACGATGGGGCGCGATTCCGTAATTTTGTCCAGGGGCTGACCTTTGACGCGGTCATTACTCTGGCGAACCGTCAACTGGCCCGTATGACAGATCGCTACACCCTGCTGCGCATGCCTGCAACGGACGGCGAGGGGGCAAGCCTGGAACTGGCGGTTAAAGACCACTGGCAGGCAGGAGAAATCCGCACAACCAAAAATCTTTCCGGCGGAGAAAGCTTTCTGGTCAGTCTGGCCCTCGCCCTCGGTCTTTCCCGCCTCGCCAGCCGGAAAATCCGTGTAGATTCCCTGTTTCTGGATGAAGGCTTCGGCACACTGGACGCCGAAGCTCTGGACGTGGCGCTGGATACTCTGGGTTCTTTGCGGCAGGATGGCAAGATCATCGGCGTCATTTCCCATGTCGCCGCCCTGCGTGACCGTATCGGCACCCGCATCGAACTCACGCGGGGAACAGGTGGCGTCAGTACATTACATGGCCCCGGCTGCGAGCAAATCAAGATATGTCTCAATCCACAGTCGGCCCCATCTGCCGGCTGACTCCACATCCGGCGGCAGGGGCCGCGCGGATGCTCCTCCCTGAGGGGGAGCTAAAAAGGGATTTCAGTGGCTTTACCGTTTTGTCAAGTACGCTTTTCCCCTGAAGGAGGAGGTTTCAAAACATAGAGGAATTTTTGATGAACGCCTCCCCGAACGCAGAGACAGCTTCCGCTCATATTTCCTCCGTTTTCTGGAGCTTTGGCCTGTTCATCATTCTACATATGAAGAAAATCTATATGTTTTATTTATGTTCAAAAAAAATTTCTATACCCTTCATTATTCCATTATATTGTGAATATTGATATCCAAATACGTCATACTTGCACATTAATGAATGCATTTTTCACTGTATTACATCTCCATAACTTATTAATTATATAAATATAAAAAGAAAAATATTCATCATATTGACGACAATTACCCTTATCTTCCCCAAAAAAACAGAATAATTGTGCCGTTCATCTTTTCTCATATTGATCTTATTTGTTTTATAATATAATCCATAAAGGCAGGGATATCGCCCGAAATGTGGAAGAAAAGGAAGCTCATGCGCGAGCATACTCGGGGGCACGGCCATGAGAGAGAGAGAGAGAGAGAGAGAGAGAGAGAGAGAGAGAGAGAGAGCTTCCGGTTGTTGAGGGCGTACCGCCTGAACAAAAAAGCCGTCATGGACACGGATAATCCCAAAAATCGTTATTTTCCGCTGATTACTCTTGCCATCGCTTTACTGCTGGCTCTCGCTGTAATCCTGCTGATGCGGCATGTACAGCAGCTTCTCAACTCCGATGTGCAGATCAACCTCACCGAAGTCGTCACCCAGAACAAGGATGTGATCGCCAGCAAACTCAAAATGGAAGTCAGAGATCTGGAACTGGCGGCAAAACAGCTTGCTACGCAACTGGATGAATCCAAAGAAAGCGCCGGGCTCGATCAAACTCTTCTGGAAAAAATTGTAGGACTGGACGTACGCGATATATTTGTCGCAGATCAGGGCGGCAGTATCCGCCAACGCACCGAAGAGCTGGCAAATATTTCCGGAAGGCGTTATTTCCGCCTGGCGCTGTCAGGCATCGCGAATATTTCCGATCGCCTCATCTCGCGTATAAATGGCACTGAAATCTTTGTTATCAGTGTCCCCATCCGGGCGGGCAAGGGCATCACCGGCACCTTGCAGAAGACCTATTCTCCGGATCAGATGTATACCCTGTGCGCCCTTTCCCTGTTTTCTTCCCAAGGCCGCATGTACATCATCAACAGCCAGGGCTATATCCTCATCTCATCCAAGCGCGACGGCTATAATCAGGAACCCGACAACTATTTCAGGATGCTCTGCTCGGAAGGCAACCAGAAGGCATCCCGTCAGATGCAACGCGACATCCCCAACGGACGCGCGGGCTTTGTCGAGACTGCTGAAGCGGGCGTAAAAACGTTTTCCGCCTATACGCCCATCGAGGATGTGCATGATTGGCACCTTATCTCCAGCGTAGCGACCAGCGCGGTTTCTCCCCACGCGGCCATTGTCATCAAAATGTTCTACATCATTCTGCTGACTCTGACTGCCGTTTTCGGGCTGCTCATGTTCTATTTTTTCCACATGAAGCGGCAGGAGCAAATGCGTCTGAACTGCATCGCTTATGTCGACAGTGTGACGCAGGGCAATACGTACAACAAGTTTTCCGTAGATCTGCATGATATTCTGGCAAGACCTTCCTCCAAAGCCTATTTTCTCCTGACTTTTGATATTGATAACTTTAAATATATTAATAATTTCTATGGATTCGACCACGGAGACAGCATCCTGCGCCAACTGGATCAGACCATCAAAGCCAAGCTGACGGAAGGGGAACTTCTGGCCCGTATTTCCGGCGATCATTTTGTCGCGTTGCTGGAGGATGCCTCTCCTGCAAGGTTGGACGAACTGCTGGAGCCCATGACCTGCCGTGAAGGATTTACGGTGTCCTTCTCCGGCGGAGTTTACCCCGTCAGCAACCGCCCGGAAAGCGTCAATCTCATGGTTGACAAGGCAAACATGGCATCACGGGAAATCAAGGGAGATTTCCATAACAAGGTGGCTTTCTACTCTGAAAAGCTGGATCAGATGCTCATTCACAACGAGCAGATGAAACGCCAGGTGCAGGACGGCCTGCGACGCGGCGAAATGCTCCCCTTCTATCAACCCAAAGTAGACATTAACACCGGTGCCCTGGTGGGAGCCGAAGCCCTGGTTCGCTGGCGAACTTCCGACGGCAGGCTGGTTTCCTCCGGCGATTTCATTCCCATGTGCGAAAAAACCGGACTGGTGGTAGAACTGGACATGCTCGTCTTTGAAAAAGTGCTCGCCTTTCTGAGCGGCTCCCTGCGCGAAGGAGTTTCATGTGTGCCCATTTCGGTGAATTTTTCCCGCCTTCACCTGCAGGACAAGGATTTTCTGAGCAAACTCACAGACAAACTGGAAAAATATCAGGTGCCGCCCCATCTCGTTGAAATAGAGCTGACCGAAAGCATTTTCTACGACAACCATGCAATGATAAGCGACTTCATCGCCAGCCTCCACGAAAAAGGTCTGCATATTTCCATGGATGATTTCGGTTCCGGTTATTCCTCGCTCAACATGCTCAAGGACGTGCCTATCGACATATTGAAAATAGATCGGGAATTCCTCAAAACCTCGGCGAACAGCTCCCGGCGAGATATCATCTTTGCCACCATAGCTCAGATGGCGGAGCGCTTGAACATCAAGGTAGTGGTGGAAGGAGTGGAAACAGCGGAGAATGTTACCCTGATGCAACGCTTCGGCTGTACTGTAGCGCAGGGTTATTACTTTGCAAAACCTCTGGCTCCGGAAATTTTTGATCCTTTGTTCAAAAAAGGCAGCATTTCATGAAAAAGCTGGGAACTCTTTTCCTCTCCGCCGCTCTGCTCGTTATGGCACCGGGATGTTCTTCCGACCCGAAGGAAACAAAAATATGAGGGGGCCATACAACCCGTCAAGGCTCTGGGCGATGCAGTCAACATAATTCTGGACGCTCCCGTTCCCGGTTGATCCCCGGACGAAGCCCAAGCTATAGTCAAGGCCGCTGTGGCAGCCAACGGAAACAAGGTGGACGCCATCCTGGCCCCCAACGACAAGCTGGCCGAGGCATGTGTCAAAGCTTTGTCCGAACTGGGGTAACACGCCTGTGGCTATCACGGGCATGGACGCCGAGCTGAACGCCGCCAAGCGCATTGTGCAGGATACCCAGAGCATGACCGTATACATGGATCTGAAGGAAATGTCCCACGCCGCCGTGGACGAGGCTTGCCTTCTCGCAAAAGGCGAAATCCCCCATGCCAATGCGGAATTTGACAACCGGAGCGGGGATCGCGGCGTGAACGCAAAACTGATTACCGGGCAGATCGTCACCCCCAGGAATCTGGACAAGTTCCTTATTGAAAACGGTTATTTCACCCGGGAACAGGTCTACGGCGACGAGAGAGGATCACGCTTGAAATAGTCTGTCCAGCCGGGATATCGCCGGCATTCAGCTCCGGCATTCGAGCAATTTCAGAACAAAATCCATCTGACACACTATTTTATTTAAAAATTTATAAATCACATACATAAGTGGTAATCTTTGTATGACGATAGCCGATACACGATAGGCGTATTCTTTTCACCTACGCTGATACGGGATGAGAATGAGGAAAGTGAGGGATTTTTATGAATATAACAGAAGGGCTATTGGGGCAGGTGCGGGAAAAAACACCGTTAGTGCACTTCATCACCAACCTGGTGACCATGAACGACTGCGCCAACATCACACTGGCCTGCGGGGGCTCCCCCATCATGACTGATGAGATCGCGGAGGTGGATGAAATTACCTCTCTGTGCTCCGCTCTGGTGCTCAATATCGGCACGGTCAACGAGCGGACCCTTGCTGCCATGCTGCAGGCCGGGCGGCATGCCAATAATCTGGGGATTCCAGTGGTACTGGACCCAGTGGGGGCGGGAGCCTCGAAATTCCGCAACAACGCTGTTAATCTGCTTCTGAAAGAAGTCAATTTTACCGCTATCAAGGGCAATATCTCGGAGATCAAGTTCCTGTCCTACGGCATTACCTCTACTCAAGGGGTAGACGCCGCAGCGGAGGATCTGGTGAAAGAGGAAAACCTGCTCGACTCCCTGCGTTTTGCCCAAAAACTCTCTATCATGACGGGATCGGTCATTGCCATTACCGGTCCCATTGACATTGTGGCCGACAACCATAGCGGCTACATCATTCGCAACGGAAGCCCCATGATGCCATTGGTCACGGGCACGGGCTGCATGTCCGCCGCAGTGGCAGGCTGCTTTTTGGGAGCCGGGGCCGCCGCACCTCTGGTTGACCCCCTGGCCTCAATGGTTGCATCCATTGCTTGTATAGGCATCTGCGGTGAACTCGCTCAAGAGCAAATCCTACGGCAGGAGCTGGGAACCGCCGCTCTGCGCGGCCTTATCATCGATATGATGAGCAGGCTGACCGACCCCTTGGTGGCCGAACGCATCAAGTTGCAACAGGCATTGTAGAAGGGGAAACATGTGTCCATGCAATGGAATGAAGCACAAGCCCTCTCCCGGTCGCACCACTCCTTCGACGAACCCTCGCTGTGACTCGGCGTGCCCTTCCCGCCGACCGGATCGGCCCCATGAAGACCTCTGATTCTCTGACCCGGGCCAATGCCCGGCTGGATTTCCTGGTCAACCATGTAGTGGAAAACTTTATCGAAGTGGACGTGCACACGGGCAACTGTTGCATGCTCCACGGCAACAACGGCATGGAGCATTTCTCCACGCTGAAGGAACAGGTCGCCTGGTGGGCGGAGCACCTCATCGTTCCAGAGGAGCAGGCTGCATATCTGGCCGAATTTGATCTGAATCACCTGGTGAGCGTCCTGCGTGCCAATAGCGGATATTCATACAGCACCTGCACCACAAAACAGTCCCGAGCGATCTCGATCTCCTGCCACTTATGCCGGCCGCCCCATGACAGCCGGACGGAATATATCTACGCCTATTGCATGGACGTGTCCCAGTACAAAGAGCAGGAACAACGCAACAAACAACTGGTGGACAGCAGCCAACAATTGCTCACCCTCAGCCAGACCGAATCCCTTACCGGCCTTTACAACAAGACTGCGGCAGAAAAATTCATTGAAGAGCATGTAGCTAAGCAGGATCAGCCGGGTACCCTGCTTCTCTTCGATATCGATCATTTTAAAGCGTTTAACGACAACTACGGGCATCAACTTGGGGATTTCGTTCTGAAATTCCTGAGCAAGAGCATGCAGGCAATCTTCCGTTCCAATGATATACTCTGCCGATGGGGCGGAGACGAGTTTATGGTGTTTATGCGGGACGTGAGCAAACCATCCGATGTGGAAAGCCGTGTGCAGCGCCTGCGGGCGCGGATGCGACTGTGCGAGTGTAATACCCCCCTCTGCGCGTGGCCATCAGCATTGGCGGCGCGATAGCCCGCAGAGGCGACGGACTCAAATACCTCTTCGCACAATGCGACCAAATGCTCTACCTGGTCAAAGAGCAGGGGCGCGACGGTTTCCTCCCCTTTCAGGAGGAAAATCACCTCGGTAGTTCTGCTTAACAGCAAGGCATTTCAGCGCTGAAATGCCTTGCGGAGGCCAGCACAGCGAAACTTCGCCGCAAAGCCCACCTTCACTTGTGCCGCAGCCCCCGACCGGAGGACCGCAGGCCCATGCCCGCAGCTCGTAGAGAAAAGCATGGAAACCGAGCACGTTCCGGCTTCAGGCGTGAAATCTGCGGCCAGAACACTGGATCCTGGCCGACAGATCTTTTCAATCGTAAAATTTCCCAAAAGATCGATTTTCCGTTTTCCCATTACAACAAGCTTCCCGGGCAAACACAAATATTTTATTTTCCTGCCTTGATTTATGACCTTGCGTAATTTTTCTCACAAAAAGCAGGCATATTTCTTGTATGCCATACCAAGTGATTAATTCTGATATCTTCATTAATCCCGAGTGAATCCTGCAAAGTTACTGTTTGAACAACCAATCTTTTTTTTGTTTGTTCAATCAATGAAATAAAATTATTCCTTGCCTTTTTGAATGAAATCTCGCAGATAATCAGAAGATTGCTGAAAATATAACGGGGCTCCGTCGCTCCGTTTTTGGCGTTCTCGCCCGACTTTTTTACATCGCTCAAGGAGGCAGCATGGCAAGTCAGGCTCTCATCAAGGAATTTGAACAATTGCTCGGCAAGGAAAACGTGTTCAGCTCCGAGGCGGACTGCCAGAGCTATTCCTACGATTCCGCCGTACTCAATCCTGTGGTTCCGGCGTTTGTGGTACGCCCGACCACTACCGAACAGCTCGGCCAGTGCGTAAGCAAGCTGTATGAAAACGGCATTCCCATGACCGTGCGCGGCGCAGGCACCAACCTGTCCGGCGGCACCATTCCGGACAAAAGCGACACCGTGGTCATTCTGACCAACGGCCTGAACCGTATCCTTGAAATCAATGAAAGCGATCTTTACGCCGTAGTGGAATGCGGCGTAGTCACTGCCGACTTCGCCAACGCCGTGGCGGCGAAAAATCTGCTTTATCCGCCGGACCCGGGTTCACAGAGTGTGTCCACCATCGGCGGCAACATCGCGGAAAACGCGGGCGGCCTGCGCGGTCTGAAATACGGCGTTACCAAGGATTATCTCATGGGCGTCGAATTTTTCGACGCCACCGGCGCACTGGTGAAGTCCGGCTCCCGCACTGTGAAGTGCGTCACGGGTTACAACCTCGGGGGCATGATGGTGCAGTCCGAAGGCACTCTGGGCATCATTTCCCAGGCCGTGCTCAAGCTCGTGCCGCCGCCCAAGGCTTCCAAGGCCATCATGGCCGTGTTCGACGACATTCAGAAGGCCGCTGAAGCCGTGGCAGGCATTATTGCCTCCCATATCGTGCCCTGCACACTGGAATTTCTCGACAACAACACCATCGTCCGCGTGGATGACTTCACCAAGGCCGGTCTGCCCCGCGATGCCGCCGCCATTCTGCTCATTGAAGTGGACGGCCACCCCGCGCAGGTTGAAGACGAGGCCGTCGTGGTGGAAAAGGTGCTCAAGGACAACAATGCCACTGCCGTGCATGTAGCCAAAGACGCGGCGGAAAAGAACAAGCTGTGGGAAGCCCGCCGCATGGCTCTGCCCGTGCTGGCCCGCTGCAAGCCCACCACCGTGCTGGAAGACGCCACCGTACCACGTTCCCAGATCCCGGCCATGATGAAGGCGATCAATGACATTGCGGCCAAATACCGCCTGGAAATCGGCACCTTCGGCCACGCTGGAGACGGCAATCTGCATCCTACCTTCCTGTGCGACAAGCGCGACAAGGAAGAATTCCACAGGGTGGAAGAAGCCGTGGATGAAATGTTCGACGTGGCACTTAAGCTTCAGGGCACGCTGTCCGGCGAACACGGTATCGGTACTGCCAAGGCCAAATGGATGGAAAAGGAAACCTCGCGCGGCACGATCCTCTTCTCTCAGCGCCTGCGCCGCGCCCTCGATCCCAAGGGCCTGCTCAATCCCACCAAGCTGGTGGGCATTTAAGGAAGGCTCGGCATGAACGATCTGCAATCTCTCGCCCGGCGTCTCATGGCGCTGGACGACCGTATCATCGCCTGCATGAAGTGCGGCTTTTGCCAGCAGGTCTGCCCCATGTTCGGCGCGACCATGATGGAAGCCGACGTGGCGCGCGGCAAGCTCGCGCTGGTGAACAACCTCGCCCATGAAATGATCCGTGACCCCGAGGCCGTGGCCGACAAGCTGGGGCGCTGCCTGTTGTGCGGCTCCTGCGAGGCGGCCTGCCCCTCCGGCGTGAAAATTATGGACGTCTTTCTGGCCGCGCGTGAGCTGGTGTACGAATACATCGGCCTTTCCCCGGTCAAGAAGGTTATCTTCCGGGGCCTGCTGACCCGCCCGGCCCTGTTCAACCTTGCCATGCGCATGGGCGCGCCTGCCCAAGCCGTGATGTTCAAAAAGAACAAAGACGCCCAAAACACCGTCTGCGCCCCCATGCTCAACTTCATGCTGGGCGACCGGCATATCCGCAAAATGGCGGGCAGGCCTCTGCACGCCCGCTACGGGCATGTGGACGAGCCGCGCACAACCGGAGGCCTCAAGGTCGCCTTTTACCCCGGCTGCATGGGCGACAAGATGTATGTCGACATGGCCGAAGCCTGCCTCAAGGTGCTGAAGCACCATAATGTGGCGGTGTTCATGCCCAAGGGGCTGGCCTGCTGCGGCATTCCCGCGCTCTCTTCCGGAGACGCCAAGGGCATGGTCGCGCAGATGAAAGTCAGCCTTGAGTTACTGGAACGGGGCAACTTCGATTACCTGGTCACGCCCTGCGGATCCTGTACCGCCACGATCAAGGAATACTGGCCCATGTACGCCGACCGGCTCGGCGCGGGCATGAAGAAGCTGGCCGATGATCTCGCCGCCAGGACCATGGACATCAATCAATTCCTGGTGGATGTGCTCAAGGTGGAAGCGGCCACCCCGGCGGAAACTGCCGTTACCGTCACCTATCATGATCCCTGCCACCTGAAGAAAGCGCTGGGGGTATCCGAGCAGCCGCGCACCGTGCTTTCCGCCAACCCCGCCTACAAACTGACGGAAATGCGCGAAGCCGACCGCTGCTGCGGCTGCGGCGGTTCCTTCAACCTGTTCCACTACGACTACTCCCGCAAGATTGGCCAGCGCAAGCGCGATAACGTGGCCGCTTCTGGCGCGAAGGTCGTGGCCACGGGCTGCCCGGCCTGCATGATGCAGCTCGAAGACGTGCTCTCACACAACCACGATGAGGTGGTGGTAAGGCATCCCGTTGAAATCTATGCGGAAACCCTGAAATAATACATCCCGGAGGAATATATATGCCCTCAATCAACCAGGCCCTTGTAGACGAGTTCAGGGCCAAGGCCGAAGCGGTCAACGCCGTGGTGCGTGAAGCAGCCGATCTCGACGCGGCGCTGCGCTATGTGGTCGAAGTATGCGAAAGCAAGGCTCCCTGCGAAATGCTGACCGACGAGCCTGATGCCGAAAAAGGCCCCCTTGGTCCCAACGGCGTCCCTACCCGTGTGAAGCGCATCGTGGCTGCCCCCGGCCTTGATGATGAAAACTTTGCAAAACTTGTCTCTGCCTGTGAGGCGCAAGGTTTCTCCTGCATCCGCAATGGACTGCGCAAGCATCTGTCGGGTATTGATGTGGGCTTTTCCACGGCGGATCTTGGCGTGGCGGCCAGCGGCACCTGCATGGTCAATACCGATTCCGAGGAAGGCCGTCTGGCGGGCATGATTGCGGAAATCAACGTAATCGCCCTCAAGAAGTCGGAAATATACCCCCACCTGCCCGCCATTGCGGAAAAGCTCCGCGCGCGCATGGGCGACGGCACTCCCACCTACACCACGTTCATCACTGGCCCCAGCCGCACGGCGGACATTGAACGCGTCGCCGCCGTGGGCGTACATGGTCCGCTGGAACTGCACATTATCCTATTGGAGGCCTAGGTCATGCATAGCGCGCCGAAAAACTACTCGGAATATCACAAGCAGCTTGACGAGGCTCTGGAAGACAAGTTCCTGCGCAATACGCTGGACACCTTTGCCGTGGCCTATCGCGCTAACCGCGAAACCATCTTCAAGGAGGTGGATGAGCGCGCCCTGATCGCGCAAATCGCTGACGCCAAGGATGACGCCTGCAAACACATGGAAGAGCTGTACACGCAGTTCAAGGAGCAGGCGGAAAAGCGCGGGGTACATGTACACCGTGCGGCCACGGCGGAGGAAGCCAACGCCATTATCGCCCGTATCGCCAAGGAAAACAACGTCAAGCGGGTGGTCAAGTCCAAATCCATGACCGCCGAGGAAATCCAGCTCAACCCCTATCTGGAAAAAGAGGGGCTGATCGTGGATGAAACCGACCTGGGCGAATGGATCATCCAGTTGCGCCATGAAGGCCCCTCCCACATGGTCATGCCCGCCATTCACCTTTCCCGCTATCAGGTGGCCGAAGACTTCACCAGGGAAACCGGCGTGAAGCAGGACGCGGAGGACATCCAGCGGCTGGTCAAGGTAGCCCGCGTACAACTGCGCCGCAAGTTCATCGCCGCCGACATGGGCGTGAGCGGCTGCAACTTCGCCATTGCAGAAAACGGCGCAGTCTCCACCGTGACCAACGAAGGCAACGCCCGCATGGTGACCACTTTGCCCCGCGTGCATGTGGCCATTGCCGGTCTGGACAAGCTGGTGCCCACCCTCGACGTGGCGCTCACCGCGCTTCAGGTGCTGCCGCGCAACGCCACGGCCCAGCGCCTGACTTCCTACGTAACGCTCATGGACGGCGCGGGTGAATGTCAGGCTAACCCCGACGGCAAAAAAATCATGCATGTGGTCTTTGTCGACAACGGCCGCAGTGAAATCGCCAAGGATCCGCTGTTCTCGCAGATTTTCCGCTGCGTGCGCTGCGGAGCCTGCGCCAACGTCTGCCCGGTGTTCCGCCTGGTGGGCGGACACAAGATGGGCTACATCTACATTGGAGCCATCGGTCTTATCCTGACCTATTTCTTCCACGGACACGACAAAGCCAAAGTGCTCTGTCAGAACTGCGTCGGTTGCGAGTCCTGCAAGAGCGTATGCGCGGGCGGTATCGACCTGCCCCGGCTGATCCGCGAAATCCGCAGTCGCCTCATGGAAGAAGAAGGCAACCCTCTGCCCATGGGGCTGCTCTCCTCGGTAATGAAAAACCGTAAACTCTTCCACCGCCTGCTCAAATACGCGGCCTTTGCGCAAAAGCCGTTCACCCGCGGTACGCAATTCCAGCGCCACTTGCCCGCCATGTTCCTGGGCAAGCACGGCTTCAAGGCACTGCCCGCCATTGCGGACAAGTCCTTCCGCGACCGCTGGCCGTCCTTGTCGCCCCGGGTGGAGAACCCCAAATACCGCGTCGCCATCTTCGGCGGCTGTGCGCAGGATTTCGTTTACCCCGAACAGTTGGAAGCGGCGGTGAAGGTGCTGGCCGCGCATGGCGTGGCTGTGGACTACCCCGAAGCCCAGACCTGCTGCGGCCTGCCTCTGGAAATGATGGGCCAGCGCCCCACCTCCAAAGAGGTGGCGCGCCAGAATGTGGAAGCCTTCAGCGCCGGAAACTACGACGCGGTAATCACTCTCTGCGCCAGCTGCGCCTCGCACCTCAAGCACAGTTACCCGGATCTTCTGCTGGGCGATCCGCTGGTCTTCAAAGCGCGGGCCTTTGCGGACAAGGTGACGGACTTCAGCTCCTTCGTGCATGACGTGCTGGGTCTCAAACCGGAAGACTTCAACAACTCCGGGGAAAAGATCACGTATCACGCGGCCTGCCATATCTGCCGCGGCCTCGGCGTGAAGGAAGCCCCCCGCGCCCTCATTGCAGACGCGGCGGACTATGTCCCCTGCAACGAAGAAGAAATCTGCTGCGGCTTTGGCGGCACCTATTCCATGAAATTCCCGGAAATCTCTGCACAACTGCTCGACAAAAAGCTGAACAACATCAAGGAAACCGGCGCCTCCCGCGTGGTGATGGACTGTCCCGGCTGCGTCATGCAAATCCGCGGGGGCGCGGAAAAGCAGAACCTGGGCGTCAAAGTTTCACACATTGCGGAACTGCTTGCTGAAAACATAAAGAAATAGACGCGTCTCCCGCATCATGCGGGTTTACTCTGCCGGGTCGCCCTTCATTCCGGGGCGGTCCGGCTCAGACAGAACGCCTTCCGGCGTTCCGGGCGGGTTGCGGTGCTGCCGCACGAACGAATATTTTTTTTACCGGAGGAGAATCTATGTCGATTGGTCTCTTGGCGCTTTTCGCCTTTGTCCCCATCCTCGTCGCTCTCGTGCTCATGGCCGGACTTCGCTGGCCTTCCACCCGGGCTATGCCGCTCTCCCTGCTTTCCGGTCTTATTCTGGCCGCTACTATCTGGGGACAGTCTCCCTTGCGTCTGCTGGCCCTGTGCCTTGAAGGCACCATCACCGCCTTCGGTGTACTGATCATCGTATTCGGCGCACTCCTCATTTATTATACGCTGGAATACAGCGGCGGCATGGAAACCATCCAGGCGGGCATGAAGCGCATCAGCCCTGACCGCCGCCTCCAGGCCATCATCATCGGTTTCATGTTCGCGGCCTTTATTGAAGGTGCAGCGGGCTTCGGCACCCCGGCCGCTCTGGCCGCCCCCCTGCTGCTCGGACTCGGTTTTCCGCCCCTCTGCGCCGCTGTTATCTGCCTGGTGTTTAACAGCGTGCCCGTGACCTTCGGCGCTGTGGGCACCCCGGTGCTCCAGGGCTTCAAGTCCGTGGAAGCGCTCGGCATGACCGCCCTCGGCTTCAGCGATCCGGCTCTCTTCTACAAGACCGTAGGCGAATTCGTCACCCTGATGCACCTGCCTATGGCCTTTATCCTGCCCATCTTTATGCTCGGCTTCATGACCCGCTTCTTTGGCAGGAACAAATCCTGGCTCGAAGGCTTCCGCGCCTGGAAGTACTGCCTCATGGCCTCGGTCTGCTTTGTGGTGCCCTATCTCATTCTGGCCTGGACCGTAGGCCCCGAACTGCCCTCCATGGTGGGCGGTCTGCTCGGACTCGGCGTGCTGGTTTTCCTGACGAAAAAGGGCTTCTGCATCCCCAAGGACGGCGTGTGGCAGTTCGCCCCCTCCGCTGAATGGAGTGCGGACTGGAGCGGCGAAATCAAAGCCAGTGACGCCACCGACTTTACCGACCACATGAGCCAGATCCGTGCCTGGATGCCCTATGTACTGTGCGGCCTGCTGCTGGTGCTCACCCGCGTGCCCGCCTTCGGCCTCAAGCCCATTGTCACCACCTGGGGCGTAGTAGGCGTGAAGGATATTCTCGGTCAGCAGGGCGTGGGTGCCAGCCTGGCGCTGCTCAACCTGCCCGGCACCATTCCCTTCATTCTGGTGGCCATCATCACCATCGGTCTGCACACCATGAGCCCGGCCAAGGTCAGCGGCGCGTGGACCACGGCCTTCAAAAAAATGAAGGCTCCCACCATCGCCCTGATCTCCGCCGTGGCGTTGGTTTCTGTGCTCAAGGGCTCCGGCGTCAACGACGCAGGTGTCGACGGCGCGGCTCTGCCCTCCATGCCCATGGCTATGGCCCAGTTCATGGCGGCCCTTACCGGAAACGCCTGGCCCTATCTTGCCTCCTACGCAGGCGGCCTGGGCGCGTTCATCACCGGTTCCAACACGGTGTCCGACATGCTCTTCGCCAACTTCCAGTGGGATGTGGCCAATGCCCTCAATTTCTCGCCCCTCGGCCACTATGTGATTCTGGCGGCGCAGGGCGCGGGCGGCGCCATGGGCAACATGATCTGTATCCACAACATTGTGTCCGTGTGTGCGGTGCTCGGCATGATCGGCCACGAAGGTTCGATCCTGCGCCGTACCTTTGTCCCCTTCCTGCTCTACGGCATTCCCGTGGGTCTGGTGGCGGGCTACCTGATCGCTTCCGGTATATAGGCATCTCTGCCTTCGTCTAAAAAAAGTGGGCCGCTTTTCAGAAAGAGCGGCCCACTTTTTTTAATCTTTTCACCATAACCAGGATGGGAATATTTAAATTTTATAATAACTTCATGGAGATAAAAAAACACACATTTTTGGGATTGCTATCCTAAGTTTTAACCAGTAATGCCGATTCAGTGTATCGGAATGCTGGTGAATTTCGCCTTGAAACACTCCGTGAATCAAACGAAGCGAGATTTATCTCTGTTCTCTTTACCCGTAGGTATTTCACGCCAACGGCTGAAGGCACCGCAAAGCCCCGCCATTCCCCGTAGTCCGAAGGACATACAGGCATGGACAGCAGAGCATGGCTCCGACGAAATGTGAAATTTAAGTGGCAGAATAGCACGTCCTGCATGGATGAACCATTTCGAACGTTAATTGCTCTCATGAGGCTAGCGTGGAAGAACATCTCAAACCGACGAGAAATCAAGCCGCACCATCCTATACACTCATGCAACGCAAGAAGACCTCCACCACCCCGTGGAACTTCATCGGCACCCGACTGGCGCTGACACTTGCCGCATTTGAAATTCTGATTTTCGTACTGCTCATCGGTTATAACTCGCATGTAAACCTGCTCACAGCGGACAGAGTCATCAAAAGAGACATGGAGCCCCTTACCCGCTCCATAGCCATGAATACCCAGCTTTACATCCAGGGGCTCTGCTCCATAGGGCGGGTTTTCGCTCTGGATGAAGGAGTAATCGCGACCCTGAACGGAGGCGATGCCACATCTCTGGATATTTCCATCCGCAAACTCATTCAGGAAAATCCCACCCTGTGGTCAGTACAGCTTGTGGACGCCAAGGGCACAAGCCTGCGTGAAACCAACCGGGAAGGGAAAAGCACAGACGTGGGACCTTCCGCCGCCCAGAGCGATGCCCTGACGCAGGTTCTTTCTGGTGGAAAACTACAGGCCACCAGTGCTATGGTACGGCAAAATGCGCAAAAGCAGCACGTTTTTTATGTGGCGGCAGCAGTGAACAACGCCCAGGACAAAACTGTGGGAGCCTTGCAACTGGGTTTTCTGTTCGACAATGTGGGCAAAACCATCTTTGCGCCATTGCACATAGGTGAAACAGGGCGCGCATTCCTGCTCAGCGCCGACGGCAAGCTGCTGGTGCACAATGATCCTTCCAAGGTAGGCGGAGACGGCGGTGTGCCCGATGTGGTGACAAAAATACTGGCCGCCCGGAATGGACACCTGGAAGCCACCGTAAACGGACAGCTTACCGTGTACACCTTTACGTCGTTACCGGGAAGTAACTGGCTGGCCGGACTTTCCATTACCAAGAACGAACTGATGGGCGACGTGTACAGCATGCTGTACATGCTGGTGGGTATGGGGCTTCTGGCGGCGCTTCTCCTTGGTGCCATTACCTTTTTCCTGCTGAACCTCAATCTGACCCGTCCCATCCGCAAGTTGCGGGATTTTGCCTACGCCATTGCCGATCAGAACTATTCCGCATGGCTGGAAGGCAAGTTTGTCTGCGAACTCAATGACCTTGCCCTGGGCATGCGCCATATGCGCTACAAAATCAAGGACGAACTGGGCTTTACCAAAGGCGTGCTTGGTGCCATAGGTACTCCCTGCGGCATTGTAGGCACAGATGAGCGCATGATGTGGATAAACCAACACCTGTGCACTATGCTGGCCAAGCCGGGCAAGCCCGAGGAGTATCTGGGGCTTATCGCGGGGGATTTTTACTACAATGATCCCGCACGAGAAACCATCTCCCAGAAAGCCCTCAAGAAGAGGGAGCTCATGACGGGACGCGTGTCCACCACGACGCTGAACGGACAAACGCTGGATGTCTCGGTATTCACCACGCCTTTTTATGATCTGGACGGCAAGCTGCTGGGAGCGCTTTCCTTCTGGACGGACATCACAGACCTCACGACCAGCCAGCGCACGGTGGAAGCCCAGCGCGAAAGCATGATCCAGTCGGCGCAGGCCGCATTGTCTGTTTCGGCTCAGTTGGGCGAAGCGGCAGAAGTACTGGCCGAACACCTGGCCCTTTCCATGAACAACGCTCTCCAGCAGCAAAAGCGTTTGGGCACGGCGGCCAATGCCACGGAAAATATGAACACCTCCATAGGTCAGGTGGCGGCCAATGCCAAAACCGCCGCCGAGAGGGCTAACGAAGCCAGTGAAATTTCGCAAAACGGGGCCGCGCAAGTGCACGATGCCGTTCAGATTATTACAGGCCTGCGCGACCACATGGGTGAAATGAGCCAAAGCCTTGCGGAACTGGGCAAACAGGCTGACGATATCGGGAAAATTGTGGATATGATTACCGATATAGCCGACCAGACCAATCTGCTGGCGCTCAACGCCGCCATCGAGGCGGCCAGAGCAGGCGACGCAGGACGGGGCTTTGCCGTGGTGGCCGCTGAAGTGCGCAAACTGGCGGAAAAAACCATGTCCGCCACCACAGATGTGGGGCAGGCCATACGCGCCATCCAGAGCGTCACGCAAACCAGCGTCCGCCTTATGAGCCAGGCTTCCAGCGATGCTATGGCCTCGGTGGAGCAAACTACGCGTGTGGGAACGGCACTCGGCAATATCCTTGCCGCCGTGTCCGAAACCGCCGGCATGGTCAGCGGCATCGCCAGAGAAGCACAGCAGCAGAGCCTTTCGTCACAAGACATTGCCGCCATCACAGAGGAGCTGAACACCATTGCCGGACAGACGGCCAACACCATGGAGCAGGCCACCAAGGCCGTAGCCAGCGTACGGGCGCTTATCAAGAACCTGCGCAAGGCCATGGACGGCCTGAAGAAATAATCTGGATCATCCCCAGCGAAAACCGAAGTATTGGATTAATTTTAAAGCAAAATCATTCTAATGCTTCGATTTAATTAATAATTTTTCATAGCACTTTATTCTGAACGTATCTGGCAGCCAGTATCCCATGTTCTGGCCACAATTTTTACACCTTCACGACCGAGTTTCGCGTCCTCCTGATTCTGAAAACTCCGTAGAGCATTTCAATTTTGAAATGCTCTCAATTTTTATTGGGGAAGCTCCTCGGTACGCCGTGCAGGGGAAACAACCAGCCTCTCACGCGGATTTGTAGCACGTATCAATTCTTATCAGCTTGCCGGGCATGGCTTCCTGTGGCAAAATAACAATACTTCACTTTCAGAATACAATTTTTGGAGGTCATCATGAGCGAGTCCCGCTCGGCCCCATCCCCAGACAGAGCCTCTGACGATATTTCGGCCTCTCCTCCCCAGCATACGGCGGGCGGCACGCTGAGCATGAACGAAGACGAACTTGAGCTGTGCGGCCAATCCTGCCGACTTTTATACAGGGAAATCGGCATCGGAAGTGCGCTGACCTACCTGTTCGGCATGTTGCGCGGGCACTTCTCCCTGACGCGTATTTTCTGTGGCTTCCGGCGCTATAAAACTTCCTCCTTTACCCCGCTCGCCGATACCCTCTCCGACACGCACAACCGGGTGCGCACACTGGCCACCACAGAGTTCACCCAGGAGCAAATCGACCTGCTCATGGGTACGGACTCTCTCGCGCCCTATACCATCAACAATGCCTTCAGCCTCAAGAATGCCCATACCAGTCTGCGTGAGGAAGATCTCGCCTCCTACCTGCGCATCCCGCTATTTACGGTGGGGGAAGCCACATTCCAGCTCATTTTCTGTTCCAACATCGCGGGCACTTTCTCGGAAGAATTGCTCGGCAAGCTGCTCAAGCTCACCCGTCCCCTGGGGGAGGAACTGCGCGACGGCTTCATGGACAGCAACGACGTGCGCGCGGCGGAACACATCGGCTCTCCCATGGGAAGCGCGGTGGAACGCCTGCGGGCCATGCGCGGCATACATGAACTGTACACCCAGATTGAACAGGCCGCTGCCACGGAATGCACTGTGCTCATACTGGGGGAAACCGGTACCGGCAAGGAACTCGTGGCCGACACGGTGCGCGAGCTTTCCGCGCGCGCAGGGCATCCCTTTGTCAAAGTCAACTGCGGAGCTGTCAATGAACAGCTCATTGACAGCGAACTGTTCGGCCACGAACGGGGCGCTTTCACCGGCGCATACGGCGCGCATACCGGCTACTTTGAGAGCGCCAACGGCGGCACCATTTTTCTGGATGAAATCGGGGATCTGCCGCTGCCTCTTCAGGCCCGCATGCTACGCG
>JAEXGX010000337.1 GCA_023450535.1 Pseudomonadota bacterium
CATTTTTACCACTCCACAGGAATATGCCCCCGCAGTTCTGCCTTGTTGGTGAACAGCACATAACGCCCGCCGGATTCGTACAACCTGCGCGTGATGTCCGCATCTGCCTCGCCATACGCGCTGATACGGCCGATCTCTCCTTCTTCAGCTTTTTCATGGAGCGATTGGAGCTCTCCTCTATTGAGGACCAGGCTCATATTCCCATACTCCATCCGAGTACCCGGTCTGCCCACCGGAAAACGCGTGAAAGGCTTCACTCAAAACGCGGATATCGCTCCCACCGTACGCGACTGGCCTGATGTTGTTTCATCTCCTCATGGCCAGCGCGCAGAAACTCGTCGAAGTTCTCCAGGTCATTGTTGTGTACGCGACACTGGCCCACAGTTATGTAAATTTTTAGTCAATAAAATCAGTATACTATATTTTTTTCTTTGAAATATTGACTTTTTTTTTCTTCCGTACAAATGTACGGAAAATCGTACAAACGCATACTGTAAGAGAAAAATGAATAGATCTTCAGCAGGCATTGGCAGAAAAGGCAATAAAAAATTGATACGCTTGCACAGATAAAAAAACTAGATGCCATTACAAATATACCGGGCTCAATTTGAAAAGACATTGAATTTGTATGCATAAAAGGAAAAAAATGATAACTTCCGAAATAGCCCTTGAGCGTTTGCATAGAAACGGTGTGATGGCACACTTCTCTTCGATAGATACGTGTGTTCATAATTTGATTGGAATACAGGCTCAAGTACAGAAGTTTGCGGAAATTTCACTGTTTAACCGTTGCTCTGACTCCTGTTCAATAAAAAAATTGAATAAATTATATAATTCGTATCATTTCATATCTATATGGGGACAAAGAAACACTATTCACATGTATAATATCAATGATTGGGATATAATGTGTGATATATATCACGATAAAACATATGCAACTAAATACATAAATCAATGCCATGATTTTTTTATAAATATAAAAAAACATTTACTTGAACATAATGATAAAAATATATTTAGCAGGATTGAGCTTGACGAATTGATAAGTAAAGATATTCCTGATGCTCTCAAAAAAATTAATTGGCTTACATATATGATATTAAATCACTTATGCGCAAATGGAATACTATTCGGTATCCCAGAAAAACCTTATATCAAAAATTTTGTCAGATTTAATGCATTGAATAAGAATAAATGGTCTTTTGATAAAAATCAAACAATTTTATCTTTTGAAAAAATGCTCATAAGATATTTCCAATACTATGGACCAGCTACACTTGAAGATTTTTCCCATTGGTCTGGACTTCAAATAAAATTTATAAATTAATACTTTGACAGGATCAAGAATACGTTAAATACAAAATTATACAATAATCGTATATACTATACTTTTGGAAAAATTGATATAAAAGATACAAGAAAAATATCATTACTTGGCAAATTTGATCCATTATTTGTTGCATATCATTATAAAGACTGGATTGCTAATCAAGAACAGCAAAAACGAATATGGCGTACAGGAGGACATGTTGAGGCTGTTATACTCCAAGGTGGAAACCTACTTGGAACATGGAGATATTCAATAAAAAAAGATAATATTGTAATTACTATAGAACAATTATCATCAATACCAAACAATACTAAAAAGAAAATTGAATTAAAATTAGAAAAACTTGCCTGTTTCCTAGGTAAGAATATTGAATCCATTTTATATAATTAACTCAGCATAATATTGATATATTATCAGAAGCGCCGTAAAATTCCGCTCTTCAGGGCGGGGATATAAGGCGCACCTTGACTGGAATTTTTGTCTTTCTGGTGTAACTATGTTAGTATTTTCATATGGAAAGATTGCAAGCCTACAAGTTTCAACTCCGCCCCAAGGCAGGTCAGGAAAGTCTCATGCGGCGCTTTGCCGGATGCTGTCGTTCCCTGTGGAACAAGGCGCTTGCTCTGGAAAAGGAAACAGACGAGCGGCAAACGAATCGGATACAACGGGCTGGCCGGTTTTCTGCGTGATTGGAAAAAGGAAGAAGACACTGCCTTTCTGGCTCAAGCCCATTCTCAAGTTCTCCAGCAGGTTTTGAAAGACCTGGATCGCGCCTATGTAAATTTCTTCCAGAAACGCGCCGAACTTCCGCGTTTCAAGAAAAAAGGCGTTCACGATTCTTTTCGCTATCCGCAGGGCTTCAAACTGGATGAGGACAACAGCCGTATATTTCTTCCCAAAATCGGCTGGGTACGCTATCGCAACAGCCGTAAAACGGAAGGAACCCCGAAACAGGTGACTGTTTCTCTGTCCGCCGGGAAGTGGCATGTTTCCATTCAGACGGAACGGGAAGTTCCTGAACCTGTGCATCCTTCTCAACTCGCTGTCGGCATAGATATGGGCGTGGCACGTTTTGCGATGCTCTCCGATGGCTCTTCCATCAAGCCGCTGCACAGTTTCCGCAAGCATGAAAAGAAACTGGCGGCCTTGCAGCGCAAGCTGGCAAAGCGCACGAAATTTTCCGCCAACTGGAACAAGCTGAAAAAACGCATCCAGCGTCTGCACCGTAAGATAACTGACGTGCGCAACGACTTTCTGCGCAAGACAACCACGGCAATCAGCAAAAACCACGCTGTAGTAGTGATTGAGGAGCTGAAAGTGCAGAATATGTCGCGTTCGGCGTCCGGTACGCTCGAAGCGCCGGGGAAAAATGTGCGGGCAAAAACCGGGCTGAACAAGTCCATTCTGGATCAGGGCTGGTTCGAGTTCCGGCGGCAACTGGCCTACAAACTGGCATGGCTTGGCGGGAATCTCATTGTGGTTCCACCGCAATATACCAGCCAGACGTGCAGTCATTGCGGCTGTATAGATAAACACAATCGACCGACGCAGGCGAAATTCAAATGTACGGCCTGTGGATTTGAACTCAATGCCGATCTCAATGCGGCGTTGAATATTCTGGCGGCAGGGCATGCCGTGTCAGCCTGTGGAGCGGGAAGGGCTCAAGCGCCCGCGTTGAATCAGGAACCCGCCTATGGTGCGGCTCGTTAGAGCCGCCACCGATAGGAATCCCCCGACTTTAGGCGGGGGAGGATGTCAAACTTACCAGACCTCCGACAAGGGCGAATTCAGCCTACAGGCAGGAGGTATGGAGGATACGAAAAGAGAGGGAAATACAGGGCATACCTGTGTTTCCCTCTCTTTTTCGGCAGATCAAACAAGCCAATCTATCGTGTATCCATATAATCTCGTGGAGATTTGCCGTAATACTCCCGAAACGCCTTGTAAAAGTTGCTGCTGTTGCTGTACCCGAGCATCAGGGCGATTTTTTCAATCGAGAGATTGGTGCCTTTGAGCAGGCTGGTCGCCCGTTCCATCCGCAATTCCAGCAGAATTTCAGAAAACGACTTTCCGATTTCCCGGCGCAGCAGGGTGGAAATATAGTTGGGATGGTAGAAAAAATGTTTTGCTATATCTTTCAGTGTGACTGCATCCGTATGTTCTCCCATATAGCGAACTATTTGATCCGACAAGCGTTCATCACTTGAAACAGGGTTTGAATGCTTATATTGCCGCGCAACCAGCATCAAAAGCGTCAACACTATGGGTTGAAGGATATCCTGTGTATCCTCCTGCGGATTGGCATACTCAATCACCATCATATCCAGCAACATTCGGACACAACAGGAGTCATCAAACCGTAAGTGGATAAATTCTTCCGAGTATTCGTTTGTCTGTGGATCAAGAAAAAAACGGAAGAGCTTGGCATCCGCAGACAGGACCGGCAGAAATGTTTTAAAAAACGTTTCTTTCTGGATCAGAATACCAACAATGATGATATTCTCTTCACTGTGGGCGGACAAGGCGTATCCGGTGTGGGGCTGACCGATATAGCACTCATTTTCGTGGACAGTGATATGGTTGTCATATTTATAACTGAGTGCCCCATAGTCGCCTTTATAGGCAAAGTTAAAAAAGAAAAAATCCTGCCGATGAAATGGTTCATCTATATCTGGGCCATTATGGACACAAATTATAATTTTTTCATCAGGATTTCCTGGCCATTCGTAAATTTTTTCTTTTGGGCTTCCAGCCGGAACATCCAGATATTTCCAGTCGCGCCGTGCAAAATGTTCTCCCAGACGTTCGATTGAGGATTTGAGTAAGGGATACATATTATTCCTCCCCGTTCAGCGTCCAGCCGAAGTCGTTGTGATAGATCATCTGTCTGGTCATGCCGCCGTCAATGCAGATGTTTTCACCGGTAATGAAACCGGCCTTGTCCGAGCAGAGGAACAGCGCCATGTGGGCGATGTCCAGCGGATTGCCGACCCGGCCCGCCGGGTGCTGCGCCGCATCCGGACCGCTGTATTCGGTATAGACTGTGTCAATCCAGCCGGGGGAAATGGAGTTGACCCGCACCCTGCCCGCAAGACTGGCGGCCAGCGCATGGGTGAGCGCCGAAATCCCGCCCTTTGCCGCCGTATAGCTCTCGGTCTGGGGCTGGCTCATGCGGTCGCGAGAGGACGAAATATTGACGATGGCCGCGCCGGGGGCAAAGTGCAGCAGAAACAACTTGGACAGATAAAACGGCGCGGTCACGCCCACCCGCAGGGCGTAGTTGAATTCCTCATAGGTGCAGTTGTTGAGCCCTTTCATCAGCGGCAGAGCGTTGTTGATCAGGTAATCCACCTTTCCGTAATCGTCGATGACCCGCTCGGCAAAGCGTGACAAGACCTGCTCATCGGCCAGATCGCCGGTGAAATACGCATTGGGGCGTTTGTCTATGATACAGACAGTCGCCCCGTTTTTTTGGAATTCTTCCGCAATGGCCTTTCCGATTCCCTGTGCGCCGCCTGTAATAACCGCAACGTTGTTGGTGAACATAGGCCCTCCTCATGGCGTTCCCATATCATAGATAATGAGAAAATGCCACATAATTCATTAATATTTAGCGCTGATTTACCCCACGAAATTTTTATAGTTGCTTCCATAGCGTGTTGGTTCGCCCCCCCGAACGGCTGCCCCCGTGGAAAAAACGGCAAGGGCGGGCACAGCCCCCCCAGAAGGAGGAATTTTTATGGAAGCCCAGACAATCAATCCGACGACACGGAGGCGGTTTTTACAGCTTGCCGGAGGCGTCGCCGTGGCGGGAGTTTTGAGCCGGGCTCCGGCTTTCGCGGCTCACGCGGCGGAACGCCCCGCGTCCGTATCTGCGGCGCAGGTGGAAGCGGAAATCAGAGCCTTGCGGGAAAAGAAATATTCCTGTTCCCAGGCCACCTTTCTCGGCATCTGCACAACCTTTGGCGGCAGCCTGACGGAAGAACAGCTTATGGCCCTTTCGGCGGGTTTTGCCGGGGGGATCGGGCGCACCTACACCGACGGCACGTGCGGGGCGCTTGCGGCCGGCGTCATGGCTGCGGGCTTTTACCTCCCCGGACAGTCTGAACAGGCCATAAGCGTCGCCAAAGAGCTTTTTGAGCAATTCAAAAACAGAGAGGGCACCATCATCTGCCAAGACATCCTTCAAAAATACGGCGGATTCGGCAACTGCACGAACTGTTGCCTGCATGTCGGCCATGACGTCGCGGAAATCGTGCGGAACCGGAAGGCGTAACCTCATCAATAAGGAGAAAGAGCAATGAAAGGTTTCATGTATTACATCCCGACCAGAATTCTTTTTGGAGCCGGACAGTTGAACGCCCTTGGCGAACAGCGGCTTCCGGGGAAAAAGGCGCTGCTCGTCACCAGCGCGGGAACGTCGTTGAAAAAGCACGGCTATCTGGCCCGCGTTGAGGAACAGCTCCACAAGGCCGGGGTCGAACATGTGCTGTTCGACAAAATCCTTCCCAATCCCACCCTTCGGCAGGTGATGGAAGGGGCGGAAACGGCCAGGGCGACCGGCTGCGATTTTGTGCTGGGCTTTGGTGGCGGCAGCAGCATGGACGCGGCCAAGGCCATCGCTTTCGCCGTCACCAACCCCGGCGATCTGTGGGATTACAGCAGCAGCATGACCGGCGGGAAAAAGGAGCGTGTTGCCGATCCGTTGCCCATCGTCTGCATTACGACCACGGCGGGCACCGGCAGCGAAGCAGACCCGTGGGGCGTCATCACCAGGGAGGAAACCAACGAGAAGTCGGGTTTCTTCAGTGGAGAATCCATGTATCCCGTCCTGTCCATCGTCGATCCCGATCTGATGATGACGATCCCGCCCGCGCTGACGGCCTATCAGGGCATGGACGCCTTCTTCCACGCTTCGGAAAGCGTCATCAACACCAAAAACCATCCCATGGGGGAAATGTTCGCGCTCAAGACCATCGAACTGCTGGCAAGCTATCTGCCCCGCGCGGTCAAGGACGGTTCGGACAAGGAAGCCCGCGCCCATGTGGCTCTGGCGAACACGCTGGCCGGGTACTACATGCTGTGCACGTCCGCCCATTCTCTGGAACACGCCATGGGCGGCTTTCATGCGGACCTGCCCCACGGAGCGGGCCTGATCATGCTGGCGCACGCCTACTATCAGCACTTCGCCGATCTTAACGCCTGCGAAGGCCAGATGATCAAGATGGCCAAGGCGATGGGCGCGGACAACACCGCCAGCGGACAGGATTTTGTGGACGCGCTGGACAGGCTGCTTTCCGACTGCGGCGTGGCGGCTCTGAAGATGAGCGACTACGGCATCACGCGTGACGAGCTGGAAAAATTCCCGGCCATCGCCCGTCAGATCGGCGGCGGCGACATTTCCGCCGATCCAGCGCCGCTGACGGATGCCGATTTTCTGAGCATTTATCAGAAATCCTATCGTTAGCCGGGGGCTTTTCGTGGAACGTGCGCTGAAAGCCGCGTCGCAGTCCTACGGCAATGGCTATACCTGCTCTCAGGCCGTGTTTTGCGCCTATGCCGCCGATATGGGCATCGACGAGGAAACCGCCTACCGCATCATGGAAGGCTTCGGGGGCGGCGTGGGCGGCATGCAGGAGGTGTGCGGAGCCTTCTCCGCAGCCTGCGCCGTCATCAGTTACCATTGCAGCGACGGAAGTTTCAACGGCGGCAGCAAGCTGGAGACATACCGGAAAATACAAAAGGCCGCGGATATCTTCCAGCGGGAATACGGCGGCATCACATGCAGGGAAATCCTGCATGGGGAAAAGCCGAAGCCCTTTCAATGCGGCATGAAAGTGAAGGACTCCGTTTTGCTCATCGAGCGTCTGCTCAAAGAGACCGCCGCAAGCGGCTAGTGCCACAGGTGTTCATGGTCTTGTTTCGCATTCACCCCAGCCTGCATGGTTTTTCATCAACTTTTTGCTCCAGCCATAGGGAGGTTCCAATGGCAGATCAACTTTCCCGCCGTACCTTTCTGAAGAGCGGCAGCCTCGGCATCGGGGCCTTGGCCCTGACTTCCTTTTCTCCGGACACGGCCCTTGCCGCCGTGCAGGACAGCCTGGACCGCAACGTCAGTTTCGACGGCTTTGCCCGCAACTTCATGTATTACATTCCGACCCGCCTGTTTTTCGGGTTCGGTGAACTCGACGCGCTTTCCGAACATCCACTGCCCGGAAAGAAGGCGCTCATCGTCATCAGCGGCGGCGGGTCCATGCGGAAATACGGCTATCTCGACCGCGTGCGGCAACAACTGGACAAGGCTGGCGTCTCCCACACCCTTTACGACAAGGTGTTTCCCAATCCCACGGTTAATCAGGTCATGGGCGGAATCGCCTTTGCCAGGGAAAACGATTGCGATTTCGTGCTCGGCCTGGGCGGCGGCAGCACCATGGACGCGGCCAAGGCCATTGCCTTCGGCGTCACCAATCCGGGCAACCTCTGGGACTACAGCAACAGCATGACCGGCGGCAACAAGGAGCGCATTGCCGAGCCCCTGCCCATCGTCTGCATCACGACGACCGCCGGTACGGGCAGCGAAATCGACCCGTGGGGCGTCATCACCAGGGAAGAAACCAACGAAAAGTCGGGCTTTTTCAGCGGCGAATCCATGTACCCCGTTCTTTCCATCGTCGATCCGGAACTCACGTTCACGATTCCGGCCGACTATACGGCCTATCAGGGCATGGATGCGTTCTTTCATGCCTCCGAAAGCGTGATCAACACCCAAAATGCCCAGATGGGCGAAATGTTCGCGCTGACGGCCATTGCCCTTGTGGCGAAGTATCTGCCCCGTGCCGTGAAGAACGGCAAGGATCGCGAGGCCCGTTCCTTCCTCTCCCTGGCCAACAGTCTTGCCGGATACTACATGCGCTGCACGTCGGCGCACTCGCTTGAACACGCCATGGGCGGCTTCCATCAGCAACTGCCCCACGGTGCGGGCCTGATCATGATCGCGCATGCCTACTACAAGCATTTTGCCGACCTTAAAGCCTGCGAGGGGCAGATGATCAAGATGGCGAAGGTGATGGGCGTGGACAAGCCCCGCAACGGGCAGGATTTTGTCGCGGCGCTCGATAACCTGCTGGCCCAATGCAATGTGGCCCATCTCAAAATGAGCGACTACGGCATTACCAGGGAAGAAATGGCCCAATACCCGGCCATTGCCCGCAAAATCGGCGGCGGCGACATTTCCGCCGATCCCGCGCCGTTGTCGGACGCCGACTTCCTGAGCATCTATCAAAAATCTTATCGGTAACCGGCGGCTTTTCGCGACGCCTGCGACGAACGCCACGGCGCAGGCGCGCGATAACGGGAGAGGCTCTGAAACATCGGCTCCCCCCCGGTGCTGCATTGCGGTCGATTTTCCAAGGAGGGATCAGAAAATATGAGCATTCGCCACACATCCCATTACGATTTAGCGCTGATTTTTCCGAACGGTTCCCTATAGTTTCCGCAAGTCCGTTTGCTACGGCCATAAGGAGGTATCCCGCCATGGCACAGCATCTTTCCCGCCGCGTCTTTCTGAAAAACAGCGCCCTCACCGCCGGAGCGCTGGCTCTGGGGTCTTTCCCGGATGCGCTTGCCGCGCCCCAGGAGAAAGCGCAGGTCTTTTTTACCCGTGACATCAGCATCGACAGCCTGCTGAAACTGTATGCCCGCATCAACCGGCATATGACGGGCAGGGTCGCCATCAAGCTGCACACCGGCGAACCCCACGGCCCGAATATCCTTCCCCGGGAGTGGGCGCAAAAGGTTCAGTCCGTCATTCCGAACAGCACCATCGTGGAGTGCAACGTCCTCTATTCCAGTCCGAGACAAACCACGGAGGGGCATCGGAAAACATTGGAAACCAATGGATGGACGTTCAGCCGGGTGGACATCATGGACGAGGACGGCGACACGCCGCTCCCCATCCCCGGCGGCAAATGGCTCAAGGAAGTGAATGTGGGCAGCCACCTTCTGAACTATGATTCCATGCTGGTGCTGACCCATTTCAAGGGGCACGCCATGGGCGGCTTCGGCGGCTCGCTCAAGAACATCTCCATCGGCTGCGCCTCCGGCAAAACCGGCAAGAACCAAATCCATCAGATTGCCCCTGACGGAAACTGGCCCCTGGGGCAACAGTTCATGGAAAGGATGGTGGAAGGGGGCAAGGCCGTCACCCATCATTTCGGCCCGCGCATCACCTACATCAACGTGCTCAACAGAATGTCCGTGAGCTGCGACTGCGAAGGCGTCAAGGCCGCTCCGGTGACGACGCCGGACATCGGCATCGTGGCTTCCACGGACATCCTCGCCGTGGATCAGGCTTCCGTCGATCTGGTGTACGCCCTGCCCGAAGCGCAGCGCCACGATCTGGTGGAACGCATCGAATCGCGCGGCGGCCTGCGCCAGCTCTCCTACATGAAGGAATTGGGCATGGGTAATGACCAGTACGAACTGATCACGCTGTAATCGGATGTCGGGGCTGTCCAATAGCCCCTCTTTCTCGAAAACGGAGCCGAGGCCCGGCTCCACAAGTTACACAATCAGGTACATCCCATGAACGTCCTCCTGATCAACGGCTGCCCGCATCCCAAGGGCTGTACCTATACAGCCCTGAACATCGTGGCGACGCAGTTGGAAAAAAACGGCCTGAGCACCCGGATGCTCCATGTGGGCAACAAGGCCATGCACGGCTGCATCGCCTGCGGCCAGTGCGCGGAAAGCGGGCAGTGCGTCTTCACGGACGATCCGGTCAACGAAACCATCAGCCTGCTGCTTGAGGCCGATGCTCTGGTGGTCGGGTCGCCGGTCTATTATGCCGGTCCCAACGGTGCGCTCTGCGCCTTTCTGGACCGGGTGTTCTTCATGCGGAACGAACTGTATGCGTTCAAGCCAGCCGCCGCTGTGGTCAGTTGCCGCCGGGGCGGAGCCAGCACCTCGTTCGACCGGCTGAACAAGTACTTCACCATTGCCCGTATGCCCGTGGTGTCCTCGCAGTACTGGAACTCCGTGCACGGCAACACGCCGGAAGAAGTGTTGCGGGACAAGGAAGGGCTCCAGACCATGCGCGCGCTGGGCGACAACATGGCCTGGCTGGTCAAATGCATCGCCGCGGGCAAGGCCGCCGGGATCGACCATCCCGTCATGGAGCCTTGGGAACCAACCAATTTCATCCGCTGAACCGAGAAAAAGGCAAGTCATGAAACGGAAAACCACGATGAAAGCTTTCTTCGCCCTTCTCCTGCTCCTGTGCTGCGCCTTTACCGCCCATGCGGCGGAACGGAAACAGAACGACCTCGGCGGCATGGACCCCGCGCAGGCGCTTGAATACATGAAGACAACGAAAAATCTTGTCATTGTTGACGTCGCCACCAGGCGATGGTTCGCGACAAAGCATTTTGCCGGTGCCGTCAACATTCCCATTGAAAACATCTCTTCCGACGAGGCCGCAGAGCTGTACCGGAACCTTCCCGCCGGACGTCCCGTCCTGCTGCATTGCCGTCTCGGCATGGTCGTTCCCGGCGCATATCAGACCTTGAAGGCCTTGCGTCCCGACATCCCGGAAGTGGCGTATATCGCCGGAAAGCCTCTGTTTGACGAATACAACGCATGGTACGAAACAACGCACTGACGAGAGCATAAGGAGTTCTTTTATGATGACGGAACTGGAAAAACTTGATGCGGGGTTGGAATTTTGCTTTGCCGATCCCGAGGTTGAAGCGCGAAAGGGCAACGCCGTCGCGTTGTGCCGCGAACTCAACGCCACGAAACATACGGACCGCGAAAAACAATGCGCGATCATCGGGAAACTGTTCGGATCAGCAGGAGAAAACCCCACCGTTCTCCCCCGGTTCCAGTGCGACAACGGGAAAAACATCCATGTGGGCGCGCAGTTTCTTGCCAACTACAACGTGACCATACTGGACATCGCGCCGGTGCATATCGGGGATTACTGCATGATAGGCCCCAATACGCTTATCACCACGGTCAACCATCCCCTGTCCCCCAAAGGGCGGCGGGAGAGATTGGCTCAGGCCAAACCCGTCACCATCGGCAACGACGTCTGGATCGGCGGGAGCTGCACCCTTTTGCCCGGCGTGACCATCGGCAACAACGTCATCGTCGCGGCCGGGGCCGTGGTCACCAAGGACGTTCCCGACAACTGCGTCGTTGCGGGCGTTCCCGCCAAAAAAATCAGGGAACTGGAGAACGACAATGCATAATCCAGCGGATTCCTTCAGACTCGGCAACGGCTGCGCCATTCCCTGTCCGGGCTTCGGCACATAGGTGGATTTCTGGCTTCAAATCGCGTTTGGAGAGACGATCATGAACAGCAATACCGAATGCGGGTTCTGCCCTTCCCGCAGAAGGTTTTTGAAGACCGGAGGCGCGATCGGCCTGGCGGCATGGATGGGCGCGCTGCCCGGCATCCCCCGCGCCGCCGCCGCGACGGCGGGGACGGCATTGGCGGAACGGCCCGAAATCGCTGCGGGAAGGTTCGGCGCGATGAGTTGCGCTCAGGCTCTGGCAACAACGTATGCCGATCTGGTCGGCTTGCGGGAACAACAGGCGAAAGACCTTGCTTCCGGGTTCGGCCTGGGCATGGGCAGAAAGCAGACCTGCGGCGCGCTTACGGTGGCATTGATGTTGAGCGGACTGGCCGGAAAAGGCGGTAACTGCGCGGCCCTGATGGACACGTTTGAAAAGGAAATGGGCAGCGCACAATGCGCCTTCTTTGTGGATCAATTCGGCTACAGCCGTTGCCGGGATTTACTGCGCTTCGCGTCCCGCCAACTGAATGAACGGATATTCGCTTAGAGGAGCAGTTCGGGGGCCGGCCCCCCTGCTTCTCCACCCCGTTCCCGCCATGCATCGCAGTGGCCCCGGAAAAGCGTTCCTTCGCGCTTTTCCGCTGGGTCGCCTGCGGCGGAGCGTTTTTCAATCACGCTTTTTTTGATGGACGCCGCCTTCCGCAGAACACGGGCAACGCGCCCGGCAAAGAACTTTCAGGATACCCGGACCATGAACCATACGTTCTCGGCGCTTCTGCCGCATAGGCCCAAAAGCTATTACCGTTTGGCCCTTATGCATTTTTTCTTCATCATGGGGATACTCTTTTCCTCCTGGGCCATACGCATTCCGGACATCAAAAACGCTCTGGCACTTTCCGACGCCGAGCTTGGCGGCATATTGTTCGGTGCGCCTGTGGGCCAGCTTCTCGCCATCGCCCCCACGGCATGGCTTGTGGGCCATATCGGAAGCCGTCGTTCCATCATGCTGGGCATGTGCGCCATGCCGATCGCTCTGGTGCTGTTGCCTGTGGCGCCCGGTCGTCTTTGGTTGTTCGCGGCGCTGATCTTTTTCGGCTTCAGCAACAATATGCTGAATATTTCTCTCAATGCGCAGGCGCTGGGCGTTGAATTTCTCTACCGCAGAAGCATCATGAGCGCCTTCCACGGCATGTGGAGCATCGGGGCCGTCATAGGCGGCATCATCGGAGCCATCGCCGCCCCGATGGGAATAGCTCCGCTGCCGCATTTCGGGGCCATGTTCCTGCTGTCCATCCTGATTCTCCTGATGCTGCGCACGGCAATCATGCCCCGCGATGTCCGGTCCGCCGCACGGAAGAAGGAAAAGTCCTCCATCCGCCCCGATCGTTACCTCATCCTTCTCGGCATCATCGCCTTTGGCAGCTTTGCGACGGAAGGGGCTCTCTATGACTGGAGCGCGGTGTATTTCGCCCAGGTCGTGCAGGTACGGGAAAGTCTGGTGCGCGTGGGCTACGTCGCCTGTTTGAGCGCGATGGTGGTGGGGCGTCTGGTGGCCGATACCCTCGTCAATCGCTACAGCGTGGTTCCTGTGCTGCAAACAAGCGGCGCATGCATTGCCGCCGGGCTGACGCTCGCCCTCCTGTCGCCCACGCTGACGATGGCGACCATGGGTTTTGCTTTAACGGGGTTCGGCATGGCTTCCGTCGTGCCCCTCTGTTTCAGCCTTGCGGGCAAATCCAAAGCTTCCCCGCAGGCCGCCATATCATTCGTCGCTTCCATCGGGTATTTCGGACTGCTTGCCAGCCCTCCGGTGGTGGGGATGCTGTCCGAGTGGCTGACGCTGCGCTGGGCGCTGTCGCCCATGATAGCCATAGGCGTAGGCATCGTTTTTCTGACGGCGGCGCTCAGGCGACTGCGGGCGTAAACAGCTTCCCGTATAGAATCATAGTTATAAAAACTATCGTTATATTTCATAAGAGGCACAAAACCATATTTCACGATTTTAATAGCCAGTAGTATTCTTTTATTTTCTATCTAGTCTAAGGAGTGAGAGGTCAACGCCATTCCTTGTGGATTCTGGCCTTCAGGCGGGCACGATACTGGCTGTAGTACGGATCGAAATATTTGCCTTCGCTTGTTCTCCATTGAGGATAAGCGTCTACAGCCTGTCTGGGGGAACATTTTGTTCTGTCTGGCGACGGTCTTCCAATGGCCTTTGCCGCCCGCGTAGGAGTACCAGTTTTATCCATTCCCACTCGTCTCATAGGCTTTCAATCGTAAAATGCTCTACCACTCCACAGGGATACGCACCCGCTGTCCGGCCTTGTTGGTAAACAGCACATAACGCTCTGCCCGGCCGAATTCGTACAGCCTGCGCGTGATGTCCACGTCCGCCTCACAATATGCACCAATGAGATCGATCCGCCCTTCCTTCCACCACTGAAGCGCCTTCAGCCCGTCTGCCGTCTTGGGCGCGCCCAGCGTAGCTTGGCCGAGATTATCCAACGAGACCCGGTAACTCAGGCGTTTCCTGATCTCCATGAGCAAATCGAGACTGGGCAATTCGTACAGATCGAAATCGGCAAAGGGCTGGAGCACTTTGTAGTCAAAACGCAGGCTGTTGAAGCCGATCACTACCCCGGCCCGGCGCATCAGGCCGAGCATGTCGCCCAATTCCTCCTGACGGAAATGCCGGTAGGCATCCCCATCCCAGAGTACAGCCACGCTCACGCCCATGAGGTCGGCCCTATGCCAGCCGCCCACCTCCGCCGCCGAGCGCCGCGTCTCCACGTCGAACACCATGACCGGGCCTTCCCGGCGTAGCGTGGAGCGTTGCTCGTCCCGCACGTCCTCTTCCATGCAGGCCGTGACGATTTCAAGATGTGGAGCAGCCTTTGCGGACGCCCTCACCTGTGCTTCCGGCACAGGCTGTTCTGTCCTTCGCTGCATGTTCGCTTCCCGCTCCGGTATGCGCCGTCCCTCCACGGTAAATATGCCGTCTTCCCGGCCGGGCTCCGCACCCGTTTCCCGAGCGTTTTCCACATGCAGGCTCTTCTCGTCCTCCGGGTCATATGCTCCGCCAATCAGGGAAGAAATCAGGAACAAGGCCCCGGCCTTGTCGATCGGGCGGTTCCCGGAACCACATTTCGGGGAATGTGTACAGGATGGACACCCCGCTTCACAGGGGCAGGAAGCCAGGGTATCGCGGTCGGCCTCAAACAATTGTTCCAGCAGGGGGAAGGCCCCGCGCGTCAGCCCGGCTCCGCCGGGCAGGCCGTCGTAGATGAATACGGCGGATGCCCCGAGCTGGGGATGCATGGGCGTGGAAATGCCACCGAGATCATTGCGGTCGGCCAGCACCAGTAACGGCATCAGGCCAATGGAAACATGCTCCAGAGCGTGGATCGAACCCATAAAATGCAGCAGTTCATCTTCCACCCGGATGCGGAAACGATCGGGGATGACAAACCACAACCCCTCGGTCTCAAAGACCTGGGGCGGCAGATCAAGGGGCTGGATGTCCAGCACGCGCAAAGTCCCGTTCAGGCGGCGCTCGTATCCGGTAATATGCTCGGTCACGCGCAGGCGGCCCCGCGCCACGGGCGCGGCAAAGGCATGGGAAATTTCATCCACAGAGAGAATTTCCGTGCTCTTGGAACTGCGCACGCGGGTATGCCATTTGACCTCTTCCGGCACGGCGCGCACACGGCGCGCGCCAAAATCCAGTTCTTTAATTACATAGGATCGTCCCCGGTGCAGGTACACCGCGCCGGGGTGCGTCTCCCGCAGGGCCTGATGAGCGTCCACACTGCCGATGACCTCACCCGCCGGGTCGACGATCTGAAATGAAGCCCCGCCGCCGCGCAGATCTACGTCCCTGTGTGGGCGCTTGCGCGCGGCCAACCAGCTTTCTCCATCCGCACTGCGCAACAGCAGAGTTCTGTTTTCCAGATCCCGCACGGCCCGCTGTGCGGCCTCGCTCCGGATCAGTTCCTCGCCTGCCCGCAGAGGAGATTCCGCCGCGGCGCACTCCAGGTGGCGGGCCAGAAGCACTTCGTTATCCGGATTGAGCACGGCCTTTTCCGGCGGACGGCTGAAAAATTCAGCAGGGTGATGGATGAAAAACTGATCCAGCGCATCCTCTCCGGCCAGCAGAATCACGGCGGAGTCCTGCCCCTTGCGGCCCACACGTCCCCCGCGCTGAAGCGTGGACATGATGGTGCCCGGATAGCCGACCAGAATGCACAAATCCAGATTGCCGATATCGATGCCCAGCTCCAGCGCGCTGGTACTGACCACGGCCAGCAGATCGCCCGAAGCCATACGGGATTCGATCTCCCGCCGCTCCTCGGGCAAAAAACCCGCGCGGTAGGCGCTGATGCGGGAACTCCAGCGTCCGGCCCGATTGCCCGCCCACATCCCGACAAGCTCGGTCATGCGGCGCGAACGGCAATACACAATGGTGCGCAGATTGCGAGCCAGAGCGGCCTGGAGAAGCTGAATGGCGGCGGAAGCGGGGCTCTCCTCCGGATCGATGAACACAACATGCCGTTTGCCCTGCGGTGCGCCGGATTCGGTGACGGCATGCACGGGCCGCCCGGTCAGGGCCGTTCCCAGCTCCTCCGGATTACCCACCGTGGCTGTACACAAAATATGAACGGGCCGGGCATTGTAACGCGCGCAGATACGATCGAGGCGGCGCAGGAGCAGGGCCATATGACTGCCCAGCACCCCCCTGTAGCTGTGCGCCTCATCAATGACCACAAAGGCCAGCGACGCGAGAAAGGTGGTCCAGTTCGCGTGATGGGGAAGAACAGCGAGGTGCAGCATCTCCGGATTGGTGATCAGCGCCGTGGGAGGAGTATTACGGATTTTGCGCCGGAAGTGATCGCTCACGTCGCCGTCGTAGAGCGCGGCGCGCGGGCGGGCATCCTCCGGCCAGGGCAGGCAGAGGCGCTCGAAGGCGGCCTTTTGATCCTGGGCCAGAGCCTTGAGGGGGAAAATATACAAGGCGCGGGCGTCCGGGTCCTGCGCAAAGCGTTCCAGCACGGGAAGATTATACACCAGAGTCTTGCCGCTGGCCGTGGGCGTGGTAACGATGACGTCCCGGCCCGCCCGGATATAGTCCGTGGCCTCGGCCTGATGCGCGTACAAGCGGATTTCGGCCCGTTCAAGCAACATTTGCGCCGCGCGCGACCAAGGCCGCCTGTTTTCGGCGTAAACGGCATCCCGTCCCTCCAGCGTGCGGCGTCCCGTAATCTGGCGGGCAAACGTTTTGTTGGCGAACAGGGCCTTGAGGTAATCGGCAACGCTCTCTTCCGGCATGGGAAAAACATACCCGAGCCGGAGATTCTTGCAAGAGGCATTCCATGCCTCCCGGAATGATGACAAACCCCGCTTTGCGGAGTTTGCGCCGTCTAAGCCGCAAAGCGGCTTCACGGAAAGCACGAAAATCGCTCCTTTAACGGCGCGGCCAAGCCGCGACCTACTCGCAATTTTCGGGACTGCTGCTTTATCAGCAGCCTCAAGAGGCATTCCATGCCCCCCCACTCTATCATTGCATGCTCATGCGGCGCGGGTGATGTTCAGTCAGTAGTCTTTCTACCGTTCTTTTTGTCCCAGGAGCCGCCATGATCTCACTCTCATACGATGCCAAACGCCGTCCGCACAGACTCGCCATACTGGAGGAAGTGAAAAGCTTTCTCTTTGAATATCCCAACGGCCTGCTCCTCAATGTTCTTCCTTCCGAACATCACTCAAGGATGCACATCCCCGGTTCGTGTCAGGCCTGCGTATTTGATGTCACCTTTCCAGAACAGATGGAAAAATTGGCTCCAGACCCTGAAACGCCGATTATGGTCTACGGCGCGGGAGGGTCGCTGGATGCCGCTGTGGCCACGGCGAAACTGCTGGGCCTGGGATACCGCAACGTACGCATGTGGCCGGGAGGCCTGAAAACATGGCGTATGGCCGGATTTCCGCTGAGAGGCGAGAATCCGTCCTCTCCGCTGGAGGATCGCTTTCCCCCGTTGAGCGGCGAGTATACACTTCAGGCACTGGACGGAGATATCCGCTGGACGGGCCGCAACGCCCATTCCACCCATTACGGCCATCTGTTCTTCAAATCCGGTTCCCTGTATTTCCAAAACGGACGAAATGGAACGGAAGGCTCGGGGGAAATCATCGCAGACATGGGCAGTATCGCGGACGAAGACCTTGCAGGCAGCCCGTGGCAGCGTGTTCTGCTGGCCCATCTGGCCTCGGAAGATTTTTTCCACAGCACGCTGTATCCGGAAGCGCGTCTGCGCATTTCCCGCCTTTTCCCCCTGCCCGACAGTCTGCGCCGGGAAAACTCCGGGCGGCCCGATCATTTGATCCAGGGTGAAGCCGTCATCAGAGGCCGCGCGGAACGGATAGATATTCCCGCCATACTCCGCCGGAGCACAGATGGTTTCACCCTCACCCTGCGCGCCGACCTCGATCGTACCCGCTGGGGAGTGCTTTACGGTTCGGCAAAATTCTTCCGTTGCCTCGGCAAGCACAAGGTGGACGACATCATCAGCCTTGAAGCCCGGTTGGTCTTTAAAAAGGGGGAAGGTGTCTAGAATGATGACAAACCCCGCTTCACGGAGTTTGCGCCGTCTAAGCCGCAAAGCGACTTGAAGGAAAATCATAAAAATCAGTCAATTATGGCACGGCAAAGCCGCGACCTGCTTCTGATTTCTGGTGCTGCTGACTTTATCAGCAGCCTCGGTGTCCAGGCTGTTTAACTTCGGAATTGTACAGGCCGGGACATGATGTTCCGGCCCGCAGGATTCACGCCCCCGCTCGCAACCCAAGCCCGGCCAGCGCCGCCCCCCACAATCCGCTACTCTGATCCGCGTTGAGCCATATCCGCACGCTTTCCAGCCGGGCGCGGTGCTGGCCGGGAACATCGCAGAACTCTTCCCTGAACACAGGATGGCGTACCAGGAGCGGGCAACGAGAAACCAGACCGCCGGTAATGACCAAGTCAGAGGGCAGACAGATCAGAGCCAGATGACGGCAGACCCGCCCGTAAAAACGGGCAAACCGGCAACAGGTAACCGAATCCGCAAAGCCCGGTTCCTCCGTAATCCGGGCCGGTTCCTGCGCGCGCCCGGTCAAAAATTCGTGCAACAGGGCCAGCCCGGGGCCGGTGACAATGTCATCACCCCGTGCGTAGCTCAAGCCCTTGCGGGCCGCAGAAAAATCTCCGAAAGCCCGTTCCTCCCTATCCACAAAGGCGAACGCCGCATGCCCGCCTTCAGACGCCAGTACGCGTACACCGCCAGGCGCCGAAACGTCTGGCACAAGTACCGCCATGCCCAAACCTGTTCCCGCTCCGATCACCGCACAGGGCGAAGGACAAGCGGAAAGCGGGAAGCGAAAACCATTCTCTTCGGGAACAGGCGATACCCCGCCCAAAAGCGACGCCCCGGCCATGACCGGAGTCAGACAGGCCAGAGCCTGCGCCTCGAAATCATTGATTAACACCGTCTGTATGCCGGGCGCGCGTCGCCGCAGTTCCGCCGCGTCCACAATAAAGGGCAGATTGGTCAGTTGGATGGAATCCGCGTCGTGCACCGGCCCGGCCACAGCAAGCACCGCCGCGTCAGCCCGCTCCGGCGCAAGTTCCGTATGGCTCGCGGCCAGCCGGTCGAGCAGTTTTCCGAAATCAGACGCCGCGCTGGGCATACGGGCTTCGGCCACACAGCGCAGAGAGGCCGGCTCCTCCGCCTCAAACAGGCCGAAACGACTGTAGGTGCCACCGATATCCGCCGCAAAGATACGCATGGTTCTCCCTATTTGGCTGTGCTGATATTTACGGTTGACGTAGCAATCCGGGGCCATCATCTCCGCTCCCGACGCAGTTAAACCTC
>JAEXGX010000352.1 GCA_023450535.1 Pseudomonadota bacterium
ATCACCGAGTTCCGGCGTAACAGTGAACGGCGGCAGCGTCAGCAGGCCAATATTATTCTGGCGCTGGTACGGGCCATCGAAAGCGTGGATCCCTATCTGGCCGGGCATTCGCAGAAGGTTGCCGGGCTTGCCGATCTGGTGGGCGGAACATTGGGCATGACCAGCTCTGCCCGGGAGGGGTTGCGCACAGCCGCTGCGCTTTCGCAAATAGGCAAGCTGTTCATCCCGCGCGAACTACTGCACAAGACGGGACAACTGACGCCCGAGGAACGCGCGGAAATTATGCGCGCTCCAGAATACGCCTATGAGTTGTTGAAGGATATCGATTTCGGTCAACCCGTGGCCGAGGCTGTCCATGATATGTTTGAAAAGTTGGATGGACGCGGGTATCCGCGCGGCTTGTCCGGAGACAGCATCGCATTGGCTCCGCGCGTACTGGGCGCGGTGAATACCTTCTGCGCCATGGTCAGCCCGCGTTCTCACCGTGAAGGACTGCGCTATGAAGATGCCATGACCAGACTGCGGGACGACCCGAGTCTGGATTCTACTGTTGTAGAGGCTCTGGACGCGGTATTGCGGACGCCGGAAGGCATGAGTTCGATTATGGGAAAATAGATTCAGGGCTCTTGATATCCTCCCCCGCCCAGAGAGGGGGGGGGAGGATGTCAAGAGATCGAATATATGTTGGGGGGGGCGGAGGGAATCATTCCCCCCGACGGGGTACGGGGCGGAGCCCCGAAAAACGGAACATTTTCTTTTAGAGATGTTCTGCCCCATCAGTGAACGGCACAAAGCGCGCTATGCCAGCTTCAGTTTCTCTTCCAGTGCAGGGTCGAGGTCGGTCCGGAACGCGCCTTCACTGCGATCGATACGCACCATGCCGGGAGCCGCCCCTTTCATCGGGTGAATATAGCGGGCGAGGGAATACTGGATTTCCGCTCCGGTCTCGTCTTTCAGGCGGCTTTTCAGTGCGGCCAGCGCCCCTGCCTCGCGCAGAGTGCGTTCCGGCACCTCCTGCCCGGCGTGATCGCGGCGGATGATCACATGGGCGCTGGGGCCGTCCGCCGTATGCAGCCAGTAGTCATGAGGGGCGGCCAATTTGAGGGCCAGTGCGTTACCCTTGGTGTCCCTCCCGCGCAGGAGCAAAAATCCGTCGCTGCTGCGAAATGCCTGTACTTGTTTGGGGAGCTGGGCGGAAAAACGAGAGGGCTTGCCGCTTGCCGCCGCTTCTTCCCGTTCCGCGACCCGGGCGGCTTTGCCGGACAGAACGCCGGGAGCGCCCTTGAGCGCTCCGCCTCCATGATGGGCCGGTGCAGCCGGACCCGCCCCGCTGAGACTGGCCGCACTGCGCAGTATGGCATCGGCGGCGGCATTCTTTTCCGCTTGAATCGCAGTTCGCCGCCGGTTGAGATGTTCAAGCCCACGCTTTCCGCGTGCGGCCTGATGAAAAAATGCGCTCATATTTTCGCGCACGGTCAGGCGGGGATCAAGTTTGAGTTCGCGGATGCCCTGTTCCGTTTCCAGCATGACGGCAGAGGTCTTTTCTCCCTGCGCAAAGCGGTACAACTGGGACTGGAGCAGCAGGGCGTCCTTTTGTCGGCCGCACATGCCGTTCAGTCGCGCTTCTTCCCCATCCAGCTTTTCCAGCAGACGGGACAGGCGTTTAACCTCCGCCTGGTACGGGCGGGCGGCATCCTGCCGGGCCTTTTCGCCGACGTTGCGGTATACGCTTCGTTCTCCGGCCAGAGCCAGCGCGGCCAGAGGATCATCCCACACGCTTTCCGTCCAGGTGCTTTCCCCGGTTCCGGCAAGTTTCGCCAGGCGGGAGGGGGGCAGGGGCCAGGCCGAGATTTCCAGCGGGCCAGCGCTGTTTTCATACACAAAAACATCGCCTCCGCCGAATTGCAGATCAGCCAGCAGCGCGGCAGCGTCCGCATCATCCAGCAGGGGGAGCGTGCGCCGAAGCGCCGGAGTGATTACCGGCCATTCCCGCCATTCCTCGCCTTCGCACAGTTCCCGCAGGGACGCGGAGGGTTCGGGCCAGCGCGGCTCCTCAAAGGCGGGCGGCGCTTCAAACAGAAGGCGGGGCCCTTCGCGCAGATCCAACAGCAGCCAGAGGGGGCCGTCGTCTCCTTCAACTTCAAGGTACAGGCGGCGCTCGGTCCAGTGCGCAGACGCGGAGCGGATGCGATGATCGTAAAGATATTTGCGCAGACGCATGATCTGCGCAGGTGGGTGGGCATTGACGGTCAGCTTATGCTCGCTGACAAAGAGCAGGGGAGACTTGCGTTCCGCCCGCAGGACAAGGTGGCGTTTTTTTGCGGCCCGTTCGCTGGAAGGAGAAGAAGAGAGAAAAGAGGTTCCGTAGAGGCCGAAGACAGTGACGCCCTGCCCAGGCTGGTAAATTTTTTCCAGTCTTGTCCCAAGAAGGGTGGGGAGCAGGGCGTCGCAAAAACGCCGAAAAAGGTGGGCGTCCATAAGATTGAAGTCGGAACGTCAGCTTCCCTGCACGTCTTCGCCTTCTTCCTGGCGTGCTTTGCAGTTGACGCACAACGTGGTGACGGGGCGCGCCTTGAGGCGGGGCACGCCGATTTCTTCCCCACATTCTTCACAAATGCCAAATTCCCCGTCATCAATACGGGTCAGGGCCTCCTGAATTTTATGAATCAGCCGACGTTCCCGATCTCGAATACGCAGGGTAAAGGCGCGATCGGATTCGGCTGTGGCACGATCGGCGGGATCGGCAAAAGACGATGGAGATTCATTGAGTTCCTCAAGCGTCAATTCGCCCTTGTTCTGGGCGTCCGTCAGCATCTGCTGGAGCAGATTGCGGAAATAGGCGATTTCGTCAGCGGTCAAGAATCCTCCTCGCCGGGAGAACCCGGCTATGGATTACCAAATTATGTGGTGCAGTAATATACCGGAGAAGAATCAACCTGTAAAGTCATGATAAATAAAGTTGTTACGCAAGCGTGGGTGAAAGGTTCCCTGTGAACTTTTATTGAAATTCTTTCACGTGGGTCGGAGTACTCTCTGTCAAGTCGAGGGCTGTTTCCAGGTCGGCAAAATCCGTGCAAAAACCGGGTGTTTCAAGATGAGGATTGCGGTAGGGCAGAAAGGGAATGCCTGCGCCTCCCGCCGCATCTCGGTCGGTGGAGCTGTCGCCGACGAACAGTGTCTCATGTGCGGAAAAGCCCCATTCGCGCAGTATTTGAAAAGCTCCGTCCGGGTCGGGCTTGGGCAGAGCCCGCGCTACGGTGACGACAGGGTCAAAAAAGCCTTCAAAGCGGCAGTTTGTGATCACGTCGCCCATGCCGTCACGGCGGTTGGTATGTACTCCCATGCGGATGCCGAGAGTGCGGCAATGTTCCAGCAGCTTGTGAATGCCTTCCGAGGGGCGGAGCATGGGGACGATGTCGCGCCGGTAGGAGATGCGTCTGGTCACTTCGCGCAGTGCCGGCATGAGCGGAGCGGGGATAATGGCGTCAATCGCCTGCTGGGCCGTGCTCATCTGCACATAGTGTTCCTGTTCCGGCGTGAGAAGGGGGAGACCGAGCTCACGCCGGAGCAGGTTGTAGT
>JAEXGX010000425.1 GCA_023450535.1 Pseudomonadota bacterium
GGCGTAGACCTCGGCACAGCTTATATCGTGGTCGTCGTGGTCAACGCCGAACGCGAACCCGTGGCTTGCGCGCTGGAATTCGCCCAGGTGGTTCGGGACGGCCTTGTGGTGGATTATACCGGGGCCACGCGTATTGTCCGCAAACTGGTTCAGCAGCTTGAAGAACGCCTTGGCCGCGAACTGACTGTGGCCGCCATTGCCGTGCCTCCCGGCACCGGCGAGCGCGAATGCGCCACCCACCGCCATGTCGTGGAAGGCGCGGGCCTCACCGTGACCTCCGTGCTGGACGAACCCACCGCCGCAAACGCGGTACTGGGCGTGGAAAACGGAGTGATCGTGGATATCGGCGGCGGCACCACCGGCCTGTCTGTACTTGAAAACGGCAAGGTCGTATACGTTGCTGACGAACCCACCGGAGGTACGCATCTTTCCCTCGTGCTGGCGGGTAATTACGGTATCAGCTTTGAAGAAGCCGAAGCGATCAAGAAAGACCCTGCCCGGCACGAGGAGATATTCCCCGTGGTCAAACCGGTGCTGGAAAAAATGGCCTCAATTATCAACCGTCACATTCGCGGACGCGAGGTGTCGGCCATTTATCTGGTGGGCGGCACCTGCTGCCTCAAAAATATGGAAACGATCATTGCCAAGGAAACGGGCAAGCCGGTGTGCAAACCCTCCAACCCCTTCCTGGTCACGCCGCTGGGCATCGCGCTCAACTGTAGTGTAAAGGATTAATCATCTTCGGGTGAAGTCATGGATGTAGCAGAACTGGTGCGGACAGTCGTTCTGGAAGTTCTGGAACGGATCGACGGACGCGGGAAAAACGCCTGCGTGATGGTGCTCGCCGCGCGCGACGACGCCCTTGTCGAACGTATCGCACCTCTCGTCGTCCCCTTCCATGGGGAAGAGACGGACATCCTGTTCGCAGGAGAAGACTGCGGAGGCAGGACGCCGCAAAAGTATATTCTGCCCGCTCTTTCCTGCTCCGACATGGCCGATCTGGCCGTGGGCAGGGCATCTTCCCCGCTTATGGCGGAAACCCTCGCCCTTCTTCTGCAGGGCGTTGAAGTGGAAGTGCTGGACTTCGCGTACCGGGCTTATGCCGAGAGCGCACCCGGCCCGTTGTATGACCTGTACGCCGCGTATGAAAAAAAGCTGGCGTCCTATGGCCTCAGGGAATTCCGGGCCAAGCGGCCCGATACGGCAAGGTTACGGGAAAGCTTGATTACGGCTGGCATGGTCGAGCAGGCAGGAGCGGACGGCGTCCATACTCTGGTGGTGCCGGCTGCCGCCAATGTTACGCCTCTCGCGGCGGAAACGGCGGAAGCTCTGCACATGAGCATCCTGAAACAATTGTAAGGGCTGCGGATGATTATAGGTATTGTAATCGGCAATGTGTGGGCCACCAAAAAGGAAGATGCGCTCAACGGCCTGAAGCTTATGGTCGTGCAGCGCATCGACCCGGCCGACGGCAAGCGGCATGAAAGTCTTGTTGCCGTGGACTGTGTGGGCGCGGGCATCGGCGAGCAGGTACTGGTAGTGACCGGCAGTTCAGCGCGCAAGGCGCTGAGTTCCCCCGGTATTCCGGTGGATGCCGCCATTGTCGGTATTCTGGACGAAGTAGAAATCACCAAGGGCCTGTGAGGATAACGTGGATACTCTCGGGGTTGTGGAAGTAAACAGCATCGCCGCCGGTGTGGCGCTGGCGGACGGCATGGTCAAGGTGGCCGAGGTGGATCTTGTCCGCGCATCGACCCTGTGCTCCGGCAGATTCATCATTTATGTCTCCGGCGATCGCGAGGCTGTGGAAACTTCCGTCAATTTCGCCCGCGCCGGGCAAAAACGCCTGACCGGCTCCTTTGTCATTTCCAATGTCTCCCCCCTGCTGATCGAGGCGCTGAAAAAGGGTGAACCGGCTGCGCGGGGTGAAGCTTTGGGCGTAGTGGAAAGCCGCTTTGTCTCCATAGGTATTAACGCCGCCGATATCGCGGTAAAGAGATCGGAAGTCCGGCTGCTGAAATTTGTGGCCGGTCAGGGCATCACCGGCAAATCCTTCTTTGTGCTCGGGGGCGATGTGGCCGCCGTGCGCGAGGCCGTGGCCGCCGCAAGCGAGGCCCTGGGAGATAAACTTGTGGAAGCGGTGGTTATTCCCAATCCCGCCGAAGCCATGGCGAAGGCAATAACGGGCGGAGTGAGGTAAACATGAAAAAAGAACTGATCAGTGTGGAAAATCTCGATGCTTTCATCTGCAAGCGGGATGGAAAGCTCTATGTCGACCAGGGCAGAATTCTGACCCCGGGCGCGAAAGATGAGCTTGCCAAACGCGGAATAAGCATCGTGTATGGTCCGGAGCCCGCGCCGGAGCCCGCATCTGTTGCGGCCTGTCAGGCCGCCGGCCCCTGCCGGGGCTGTTGCGGCACCGGTAAAACCTTCTATGTAGGGCCGGAAGAAGGATCTTCCTCGCTGGCCATGGCCGGAAGTCTGGAAAGCCTGTCCATCGCGGTTGCCTCAATGCTCAAAAAGCAATACGGCGTCACGGATCCCGAGCAATTGCGGACCATGACCATTGAAGCGCTCAAGACCATTCGGGACAACGTTTAGCACTGCATTTTCAGAACTGCCGGCGCTTGCGTAACGCGAACGCCCGCAGGATACACAACCAACGACATGCGAGACAACATTCTCGCGTGAACGCTGCAAGCAGCGAAGGAGACAACCATGAAATTGGACGCACTGGGCATGATTGAAACGAAGGGTCTGGTCGGAGCCGTTGAAGCCGCGGACGCCATGGTCAAGGCGGCGAACGTTACGCTGATCGGCCGGGAACAGGTCGGCGGCGGTCTGGTCACCGTCATGGTGCGCGGCGATGTCGGTGCGGTCAAAGCCGCCACTGACGCCGGCGCGGCCGCTGCGGAACGCGTGGGCGAACTGCGTAGCGTACATGTTATCCCCCGTCCCCATGCCGAAGTTGAACTCATCCTGCCCCACCGGGCCGAAGCCGCCGAATAAGGCATACTCCGGGACATTGTCCCGAACCGCAGGGGAGGGATGCCCTCATCCATTCCAGAATGACAACAAACCCCGCTTCACGGAGTTTGCGCCGTCCAAGCCGCAAAGCGACTTGACGGAAAGGCACGAAAATCGCTCGTTGCGTTGCTGTCTGTTTCCCTTGGCCGCTATGCGGCTAAGGGAAATGCCCTCCGGGGCAGTCTCTGGCCAGCTTACGGCGCGGCCAAGCCGCGACCTGCTCGCAATTTTCGGGGCTGCCGAATAAAATCATCAGCCTTTCCTTTCGCTGGCTGGAAAGACAGATCAAGGGCTTTCCTCCCCCTGCCTCTACGGCAACAAACGTTGCCGCAAGAAAACAAATTTTGCGGAGAAATACAGTGACCCAGTTCCACGGAAAAACAAAAATCTGCTACGGCAAATATGCCCTTGAGACTCTTGAGGAACTGCCCTTCACTTCCGCCTTTGTCGTGACAGATCCTTTCATGGTCAAAAGCGGTTTCGCGGATCAGGTCACAAGCCACCTGGACCGCCGGGGCCTTCCCCATCACACCTTTGCGGAAGTCGAACCGGATCCTTCGCTGGAAACGGTGATGCAGGGTTCGGTCGAATTCATCCGCGCCAAGGCCGACCTTATTGTCGCTCTGGGTGGTGGTTCCGCCATCGATACGGCCAAAGCCATTGCCTTTTTCGCAGGCAAGGCCGCCCCGGATCTGCCCCGCCCGCTGCTGGCGGCCATTCCCACCACCAGTGGCACGGGGTCTGAAGTCACGGCCATTTCCGTGGTCACGGACAAAAAACGAGGCGTAAAAATTCCTCTGAACGATGAGCTGCTCATTCCCGACGTGGCCATTCTCGACGCCCGCTTCACCCGCACCGTGCCGCCCCATGTGACGGCGGCCACGGGCATGGACGTGCTCACCCATGCCATTGAGGCGTACACCTCCAGGAACAACAACGCCTTCACGGACATCCTCGCGGTGCAGGCCATTCGCTACGTATTTTCCTTCCTGCTCAAGGCCTATCAACAGATGGAGGATATGGAAGCCCGCGAAATGATGCTGCTCGGTTCCTGCATGGCAGGCATGGCCTTCAATAACAGCGGCCTGGGCCTGACACATAGTATGGCCCACGCTCTGGGCGGGCAGTTTCATGTTCCCCACGGCCTGGCCAACGCCGTACTCCTGCCCTACGCCGTACGTTTCAACAGTTTTGACGCCGGGGTGCGCTACCGGGAACTGGCCAGAATTATCGGCCTGCCCCACGCCAATGTGGAAGAAGGCACTTCCGGTCTTATCGGGGCTATACGCGGCATGAATGAAGCCATGCACATTCCCGCCCATATTCGGGATCTCAAGATTGAAGAGGCGGCATTCCGGGCCGCGCTGGATTCCATGGCCGCCCACGCGCTGGACGACATGTGCACGCAGAGCAACCCCAGGCGGCCCTCTCTTGCGGATATCCGGGCGCTTCTGGAACAGGCCTGGTAACAACTTTCCGGCACGGCGGTACCTGACCCTGCCGACGCCATATCATGCCAGAGGACAGTGTGATGGGAAATCAGATTGTAGATAAAATACGGGAAGCCGGCGTTGTCGGCGCGGGGGGCGCGGGCCTGCCCACGCACGTCAAGGCCGACGCCACAGTGGATACGGTTCTGGTGAACGGAGCTTCGTGCGAGCCGCTGCTTATGAGTGACCCGCACCTTATGGAAAGCGACGTGGACGCCTTGCTACGCGGTCTGGAAGCCGTGATGGACTGCACCGGCGCGAAAAAGGGCATTGTCTGCCTGAAAGGCAAACATGCCGAGGCCATGAATTCCGTGCGCGAGGCTGTAGCCCGCAAGGCTTCCGACAAGCTGGAAGTGGCGGAACTCATGGATTTCTACCCCGCCGGGGACGAACACGTACTGGTGCACGAAGTTTTGGGCCGCACCGTACCCGAACGCGGTATCCCGCTCCAGGTCGGAGCCGTGGTCAGCAACGTGGAAACGCTGTGCAACGTGGCGCGTGCTCTTGACGGCACCCCTGTGACGCACCGCTACCTCACTGTAGCTGGAGAAGTAAAGCGCCCCATGGTGGTCAAGGTTCCAGTAGGAACCCCCGTGACTGACGTCATCGCCTTTGCGGGCGGCCCCACCATTGCCGAATACAGCGTGGTGGACGGCGGCCCCATGATGGGCAAAGTCCTCCCGGACGCATCCTGCGCCGTGGTGACCAAGACGACCAGTGGCCTGCTGGTGCTTCCCCCTGATCACAACGTGGTTGTCCGCAAGGTCATGGACCCGGCCCGGGTCCGGCAGATCACCAACAGTATCTGCTGTCAGTGCTCGCGCTGCACGGATCTCTGCCCGCGCAACCTGCTCGGCCACTCACTCCACCCGCACAAGCTGATGCGCGTATTCGCCAGCCAGGATCTGGAAAGCGAAATCGCCAAGGAAGCATTGCTCTGCTCCGAATGTGGTCTGTGCGAAAAATTCGCTTGCCCCATGCTTGTCTCGCCGCGTGAAGTCAACGCCCAGATCAAGAAAGTTCTCATGCAGGCTGGTGTAAAGTGGGAAAGCTCGGGCAAAGCGCTTGAAACGAACCTGTTCCGCGAGGAACGCCGTGTGCCCACCGCCCGGCTGATCCAGCGCCTCGATCTTGTGGACTATGACACCCATCCCGGTTACGCAGGTGAATTCACCCCCGCGCGGGTCAGTATCCCGCTCCGCCAGCACATCGGCGCACCCGCCGTGTGCGTGGTCTCTGCGGGAAGCCGTGTGAAATGCGGCGATCTGCTCGGTGAAATCCCTGAAAAGGCCATGGGCGCGCGGGTTCACGCGAGCATCGACGGCGTGGTAGAGTCCGTTGCGGACGGAATGATAACCATCAAGGCGTAAGGTGAATACAATGAAATTGCGCACTATCGGCTGCGTGGAGCTGAACAGTATCAGTACGGGCATGCATGTCGCCGACGAAATGGTCAAGGCCGCCGAGGTTCAGCTCGTTCTCGCCCGTCCCACCTGTCCGGGCCGTTATCTGATCATCGTCACCGGCGACACCGGTGCGGTGAAAAGTTCCGTGGAGCATGGCCGCACCATCGGCAGTGACATGGTTGTGGACTGGTTTGTCATCCCAAGCGTACACGAAAACGTGGTTCCGGCCATGAACGGCACGGGCATCTGCCCCCGCATCAACGCCCTGGGCTGTATTGAAACCTGCACCACCGCCGCCTGCATCATTGCCGCTGACGCGGCGGCCAAGGCCGGTCAGGTACAGCTCATCGAATTGCGCTTTGCCGCCGGGCTGGGCGGCAAGGCCTTTGTCACCATGACCGGCGAGGTCAGTTCGGTACAAGCCTCCGTGGACGCGGGCGTGGCCACCGTGGGAGCCGAGGGCGCCGGCCCCGTGCTCAGCCATATCGTCATCCCCTCGCCCAGCGAAGACTTCAAGGCCCAGCTTTTGGGATAAAAAATATGTGGGGGGAGGAGAAACTTTCTGAAGAAAGTTTCTCCTCCTCCCACACCCCCTCTCTTTCAAAGACTTTTATTATACGGAGTCGCCAGAATTGAACGGGGATCCGGCTTCAGGCGTGAAACCTGCAGGCCAGAACAGTGTAACTACATACTTGCGTAGATAAACGTCCTTTCCCCCTTTTTTCAGGACAGTCACATGGGCAGAATCACCGATGAACCAAAACAACGCGTTATTCAGGAATACGTTCCCGGCAAACAGATCACGCTCGCCCATGTCATCGCCAGCCCCAACAAGGGCATTTATCTCAAACTGGGGCTGGATGACGACGTCAGCGACGCTCTCGGCATCCTGACCATCACCCCGGCCGAAGGCGTGATTATTGCCGCAGACATCGCCACCAAGGCTGGTTCTGTGGAAATCGGCTTTCTGGACCGCTTCGGCGGCTCCCTGCTCCTGGTCGGAGATGTGGCCAGCGTGGAAGCCGCGCTCAAAAGCGTTATTACCTATTTCGACGAAGTGCTGCACTATGCCTCGGTCGATATGACCCGCACCTGATCCAGAACCGGACAACGCAGCTAACATGAAAAAAACCATGCTCATCGGGGAATGGCGCTCCGGCAAGAGCACGCTTATCCGCGCGCTCTCTGATCCGGGCTATACGCCCCGCAAGGTTCTTGCCCTGGATTTCTACCGCGACTTTGTCAATACGCCCAGCGAGTTCCTGGAAAATCGCCGCTTTTACCCTGCGCTCATCACCGCCTCGGCGGACTGCGACATTCTTGCCTTTATACAGGATGCCACCCGTTCCACCTGTCAGATGCCGCCCGCTTTTGCCTCCATGTTTAACCGGCGCGTCATCGGGGTGCTCACTAAAATAGACGCCTCCGGAGCCAATCCGGTTCGTGCCCGAAAATTTTTGCTGAACACGGGCGTCAAAGAAATTTTCTCCGTCAGCGCAACACAGGGCACAGGGCTGGATAAACTGCGCGCTGTTCTTGAAGCCTGAGGCAATCACGTCAAATGCGAGCATCTGAAAAACTTCCGCGTGTGGCGCTATAAAACCTCCCGGCTTTCCCCGCTCCCCCGGCTTACCTTCAGCAGCAATTCAGTAACATGATAGTCGTTGTTGCTTGTTGTCCAGTAATCCGTGACGTAACGTTCATCACAGGACTCGCCCGGCGTGTACCCGTGACGGCGAACCCATGAGACAAACCTCTCGTAACTCTCGGGTATGGTTTCGAGCGGGCCGATATGATAGCAGGAAGCCATCATGCAGCCACCGAACGACATCCGCCCTCCGCCCCCGCAAGGCATGAGCACATTCTGCATGATCCGGATGCTCTGCGGCCGGTTCTCCATTCTGTCCTTCAGGCTGGAAAAATGGATATACACCGGACCCGTAATGGCATTGCCGGTCTTTTCCACATAATCCATGAAATGAATATTGATGATTGCAGACTTGATGTCCCCATCAAAGGGCTGTTCCTGGTACAGCAGGCTGACCTGCTCCACATATTTGACAGAGACCTCCCGCACGCCCTCCGCGATGACCAGTTCCGCCTCCTTGAGCAGGTCATGCCAATCTCGCACGGATTCCTCGCAGCGCCGTAGCTCTATCTGGGCGTTTTGCAGCTCGTCTATCTTCTTCTCAAAAGCCGATCGCATCGAGCTGTAGACATTTCCGTTCTGCCCGGCGATGAAATCCTTCATTTCATCAAGTTTAAAACCCATTTGCTTGTAATATTTGAGCACCGGCACCATGAGCAGTTCATCATGGGTATACATGCGGTAATTATTATAATCATGCCGCAAAGAAGAAATCAGCCCGATCTTGTCATAATAACGAAGCGCCTTCTTCGACACGTTGCAAAGCTGGCTCATCTCACCAATGGAATATTGTTGCTTATGCATTGTACCTTCCCTATCCTGACAACTATCATATAAAGTTTCAGTGTATTTCTTAGTGTTTTTTTGCCGCAGAGGCAAGGCACCCCAGGAAATACCCCTCTCAAAAGCCGTTTCAGCCCGATCTTACGCAGAAATCCTTGCAAATACGGAAAATCAATATTATCTTTTCTATACCGGTTCAAGATACGACGCGGAGGCTACGCGTCATCCGCAACCGGCGCGGACCCGCGTAGGCCGGAATGTCCCGGTCAGGCGCGCCTTCGTCAATTTTCGTAAAACCACAGCGCGGCATTTCCGCGCGGGAGGACTCTATGCAAGACTTGCGCAACGATACCCGTTCCATGAGTATGGCCCGCTCCAGCGTGACCATTTTCATGCAACAGGTGTACCTGTGGATGACCGCCGCCCTCGGCGTCACCGCTGTTACCGCCTACTTTACCGCGAGCAGCCCCGCTCTGCTGAATCTTTTCTTCGGCAGCGGCATCCTCATGCCCATTATTCTCATGGTGGCCATCTTTGGTCTGGTGATCTATCTTTCCGCCGCCATTCACAAGCTCTCCGCCGGGGCGGCCACGGGCTTCTTCCTGCTTTATTCCGCCCTTATGGGCTTCTGGCTCTCCCCCGTGCTGCTGGCGTACAGCGGCGCGTCCGTGGCCCGCGCTTTCCTGGTGACAGCCGGAATGTTCGGCGGCATGAGCGTGTTCGGCATGGTTACCAAGCGTGACCTTTCCGGCATGGGCAGCTTCCTCATGATGGGCCTGTGGGGCATTATTCTCGCCAGCATCGTGAATCTCTTCCTGAAGAGCACGCAGATGGACTTCATCATCAGCGTGATCGGGGTTATCGTATTCACCGGCCTGACCGCATGGGACACGCAGAAGCTGCGTCAGATGGGCGAAACCGCTCCTATTGACGACAGTGTGGCCATTCGCCGCGGCGCCATTCTCGGCGCGCTTTCCCTCTACCTTGACTTCATCAACCTCTTCCTCATGCTGCTACGCCTTTTCGGCAACCGCAACTAGAGCTGATTACACTTGAAATGTTCTATCCGGACAGAACACCATGTTCCGTCACTCAAGTTGGATACCTCCGGCAGAGCCCTGCTTTGCCTGACTTCGGATGACATTTCATTTGCTTCATGACCATTTCGGGCCGCCGGGCATGCCAGCCCGGCGGCCCGGATATTTTGCAGACCGAGACACACGACAAGCTGGAACAAGGCGGGCCTCATCTCTGCTCTCTTTATCCGTAAGGCGTTTCACGCCAACGGCTAAAGGCACGCGAAGACGGAGTAGCCGCATTCATTTGCGGCGACCACCTAGTCCGTGCCCATAGCCCGCAGGGCATACAGGCATGGAGAGAAGAGCAAGTTCCGGCTTCAGGTGTGAAACCTGCGGCCAGGATATAGTGTCTCGGCATGCGCAATTTCAATGTTGAGCTGCTTTATGGCGACACGGCACATACTCCAGGACTGGCTGGCTCCCCTCCTTTTTCCCCTCTCGCTGCTCTACGGTGAAATAACAGTTCTACGCCGCGCCGCGAAGGAAAACAATCCGCTGTCCGGCCCTGCGTTCTTTGGCGAACCTCCCATCCCCTGCGTTTCTGTAGGCAACATTTCCTGGGGTGGGACGGGCAAAACGCCGGTCACTGGCTGGCTGCTGGACTGGGCCGCCTCGCGGGGGCTACGTGCGGCAGTGCTGACGCGCGGCTACAGGGCGAACCCTCCAGACCTTCCTTTTCTTGTGCAGCTGGATACAAGCGTACGCCAGGCAGGCGACGAACCTCTTATGCTCGCCCGCCGTTACCCCTCCGCAACCATCGCAGTTGACCCCCAGCGCAAACGTGCCGCCGCCCGCCTGTTGCTCGACGCGGAGGAATGCGGATGCCGCCCGCCGGATCTTTTCATCCTTGACGACGGTTTTCAGCACGTCTCCATGGGCAGACATCTCGACCTTGTGCTGATGGATGCGGACGACTTCAAGACTGGCCCCCGCTCCAACTGGAACCGGGTTATCCCGGCAGGGACATGGCGCGAACCGCAAAGCGCGCTCAGTCATGCGGGAGCATTTCTGGTCAAAACCACAAAACAGGAATGGCCCGGACTTGCAAAGGCCATGGTTGACCGTCTTGCTTCCTGCCCCCGGCCGGTGTTCGCCTTTACCCTGCATTGCCGGGGGCTGTTTTACTGCTCGCCAAGTGATGAATTTGCATCCGGCGACGGCTCGGAAAACACCCCCCTCGCGAAACTCATCCCCGCGCCTACGCCGGATGCGCCGTTTCCCGACGAGCTGACCGAACCCTATCTGCTCGTCACCGGCGTGGGCAATCCGGAACAGGTGAAAGAAACAGCAACAGCTTTCATGGGAACCCCGCCCGCCCGCATGGCGATCTTTCCCGATCACCATGCCTACACCCGCTCCGACGCCATTGTGCTTGCCGATTACAACATGCCCGTGCTCTGTACAGCCAAGGACGCCATTAAACTGTCTGGGCTGGGCCTGCCCCGACTTTACGCCCTGGATGTGGAAGCGGACTTCTTCGCATCTCTGAGCGATTCATCCTCAACCGCGCCCGGCATTCCTTTCTCCGCATGGTGGGGGAGATGGTGGCGCGAATGGCAGGAGCGCAACGCCGCCCCGTGCAATACCGAGAACATACCTTGAAAAAACGTGATCTCTCTTCTTATTCCAACAACGCCCTGCGCGAAGAAGTTCTCTCCGCACTCGGCCCCGGCGCTCCTTTGCGCCTGGATGATATCTTGCGGCGGCTCGGCATCACCCGCCGCGCCAAACGCGCAGTGCTCGATTCACTGCGTGAACTGGAAAGCACGGGCGCCATCGTCTCTCTGCGCGGCGGAGCATGGGCGCTCGCATCCCGCCTGAAACGCCTGCGCGGCGTCCTTTCCGTCCAGCGCTCCGGCGCGGCCTTTGTGCGGCCGGAAAGCAACTCCGGCAGCAGGCACATGGACGATATCTTCATCGCCCCCGAAGAGCTCGGCGGTGCGTGGGACGGCGACAGTGTGGAAATTTCCCTTTTTCCTTCGCCCAAAACCGCCGCACGCGGCGCAAAGGCAGGATTCCACGCCGAAGGCCGTGTGCTCGCCGTACTGGAGCGGCCTCGGCAGGAACTGACCGTGCGCGTGCTGCGTCCCCTCCGTCCGGATCGTCTGCCCGCTGCGCCTGCCCTGACGGCTGTTTGCCGCCCCGCTGATCCCCGGCTGGAACTGGAACTTCTGGTCGACGTATCCGGTCTGCCCCTGCCTCCTGTTGAAGGCGAACTGCTACGCGTCGCCGTGGGAGAGCGGCTTGATGCTTCTGATTCTCCGCTCAACGCCTCCCCTGATTCCCCTTATAACTCCCCAGACGGCTCCCCTACTGAATTCAGACGTTCTGCCCATACGCCGCAGCGCAAGGGGACTTCTTCGCGCCGGGCAGCCTCCCGACCGCTTTTACCCCTGTGGTCGGCCACGGCTCTAAACTCTCTGGGCCGGGAAGATGATGCCCGCGTTCAGGAAGATCTAACCAAACTTAACCACAACATCCCCACCTCTTTTTCCGACACCGTGCTGGCGGAAGCCGAGCGAGTAGCAGCGGAGAACCCTTCTGCCGCCCCCGGCCTGGAAGATCTGCGTCTCTTCCCTCTCGTGACCATTGACGGACAGGATGCCCGCGACTTTGACGACGCTATTTTCGTCGCCCGCAATGCCCATGGCTGGCGACTGCTTGTGGCCATTGCCGACGTGTCCCATTACGTCCGCCCGCGCAGCCAACTGGATCGCGAAGCCCGCGAACGCGGCAATTCCTGTTACTTCCCTTGCTCCGTGGAACCCATGCTGCCCGAGGCGCTGAGCAACGGCGCATGCAGTCTGCGCCCCGATGAAGACCGTCGCGCCATGACTGCCGATATCAGCTTTGACCGTAACGGCACCCCGGTTTCCGCCCGCTTTTCCAACGCCCTGATCCGCTCCCGCGCCCGCCTCACCTATACCCAGGTCGAAGCGGCATTGAGGGAAGGAAATGACAAGATATGGGGCTCCGCCCCATGCCCCGACGAGGGGGATAATCCCCCCCGCACCCCCTTATTAAAGGGGTGCAGGGGCATTATGCCCCTGCCGGAGGGGTACGGGGAGGCAAAGCCTCCCCGATCTGGTAATATTCCATCTTCCTCTCTCACACCGGAGCTTGCCTCCATGCTGGCAGACGCGGCAGAGCTGGCAACATTGCTGATCAAGAAGCGCCATGACGCCGGGGGGTTGGATTTTGACTTGCCGGAAGCGGAGTTCAAAGTGGAAGACGGCAAAGTGACAGGTATCGGCAACCGCAAACGCCTGTTCAGCCACCGGCTCATTGAAGCGTTTATGGTGGCGGCCAACGAGGCTGTGGCCCGTTTCCTCACAGAAAAGGGAGCGCCCTTCCTCTATCGTGTGCACCCCGCCCCTTCTACGGAAAAACTGGAAGATCTGGCGCGCGGGCTGAATGCCACAGGGCTGGATTTGCCTCTGCCTCCTCCCGCAAAAATCGCGCGAGATGCGGACTGGCTGCCCGGCCTGCTGAACGCCGTGCACGAACGCAATGATTTGCGACCGGAACAGATCTTTCTCGTGAACCGCATCAGCCTGCGCTCCATGATGCAGGCCCGTTACGCCCCCGAAGAAGAAGGACATTTCGGGCTGGCCTCGCATTGTTACTGCCACTTCACCTCGCCTATCCGCCGCTACGCCGACCTGGTTACGCACCGGGCGCTCAAATACGCGCTCGGTCTGGACACAGGCGGGGCCATTCCCACGGGACAAAAACTGCTGGCCGTGGCCGAACGTTGCAACGAGCGGGAGCGCGCCGCGCAGGATGCGGAGCGGGAAATCACCCGCCGCTTCGGCTGCCTGCTGCTGCGGGATCGAATCGGGGAAACATTCACCGGCGTGATCAGCGGCGTGACGCATTTCGGCCTGTTTGTAGAGCTGGGAGGCATGCCGCTGGAAGGCATGGTCCGCGTGGAAACTCTGGGACAGGACTATTTCGAGTATGACGCCGAACGGCAGGAACTGCGCGGCGCAGTCAGCAACGTCGCCTACCGACTGGGACAGAGCGTCAAGGTCCGCCTGGTCGAGGTCAACCCCGGCAGGCTGGAAATCACACTGGAATTGCTGGATACGGGACGGCTTCCGGCCCGAACGGGATACGGAAGAGAAAGAGGAAAACCTCATTCCCCCCACCTTCGAAAAAGCACCGTGCAAACACACGGAGGAGAAAAGCGCCCGGCAAAAGCGGGACGTGCCCTCCGGACAGAAAAAGGTGATGCCGGACAGCGCCCCCGCAAGCAAAGCGAAAGAAAAAAACGGTATCAAGGTTAAAGCTTGACAGGTCTTTTTTCCAGGTCTAAGAAACATAGTTCGGCATTATCCTGTAGCATGCCCAATCATCTGTTTTCCTTCCTTAAGGGAAATCGAGACATAAAAGCTCAGCGCCGTTCGGCGCAAGTTCATACTCATTTCGCGCTCCGGCGCGATGCAGGAGGCAATATGGCCCGCATTACTGTAGAAGATTGTCAGCAGCGCGTGGACAACCGTTTTTTGCTGGTGCAGATGGCCATCAAGCGCGTGCATCAGTACCGCGAAGGCTACGAACCGCTGGTGGACTCCAAGAATAAAGAAGTCGTTACCGCCCTGCGCGAAATCGCCGCTGGCAAAATCCTGCCTGAAGACCGCCGTTTCTACACTCCGATTGAGGAAGGCGCCTCTCCCGTTCTGGACGACTAGGCTCACAGGGGCGGCATTTCCATGAGTCAGCGAGATTTTTATGAAGTGCTCGGTGTGGCGCGCAGTGCCAGTGCCGAGGAAATTAAGCACGCTTACCGCAAGCTTGCACTCCAGTTTCACCCCGATCGTAACCCGGACAATCCCGAGGCGGAACAGAAGTTCAAAGAAGCCGCCGAGGCCTATGACACCTTGCGCGATCCAGAGCGCCGGGCCAATTACGACCGCTACGGCACGGCAGATCCTTTTGGTGCGGGACGTGGTGGTTTCTCCAGTGCGGAAGACATCTTCTCCCAGTTCGGCGATATCTTCGGCGACCTGTTCGGCTTCAGTTCGCGCACGCGCGGCGGCCCCCGCCCCGAGGCCGGGGCGGATCTCCGCTACAATATGAAAATAAGCTTCCGCCAGGCGGCGAGTGGCACGGAAGTTCCCGTTACCATTCCCCGCCATGTGGAATGTGACGAATGCCACGGCAAAGGCACGGCCCCCGGAACGAACACCGAGCCGTGCAGACAATGCGGCGGATCGGGGCAGGTGCGGCATTCTCAGGGCTTTTTCCAGATTAGCGTACCCTGCGGCGCGTGTGGAGGCCAAGGTTACACCATTCCCAATCCCTGCCCCAAGTGCAAGGGCAAGGGCACCATACTCCAGAGCCGTGAACTCACTGTGCGCATTCCTGCCGGCGTCTATACCGGCGCTCGCCTGCGTCTGCGCGGCGAAGGCGAAGCCGGGGTGCATGGCGGCCCTCCGGGCGACCTCTATGTGGTGCTGACGGTGGAAGATGACAAGACCTTCGAGCGCGATGGTCAGAACCTCGTCTACGCCACGGAGATCAGCTTTCCTCAGGCTGCACTCGGCGCGCGTATCGAAGTGCCTACCCTTGCAGACCCCATTGAACTCGATATCCCCAAGGGTACGCAGAGCGGCGCGATATTCCGGCTTCAAGGCAAGGGTCTGCCCTATCCCGGAGAAAAACGGGTGGGCGACCTGCTCATCGAAGTGCGCGTAGTGACGCCCACCAAGCTTTCCGATGAACAGATTCGTCTGCTCAAGGAATTTGAAGAAGCCACCAAAGCCAAGGATTCCGGCATCGCCGGCAAAGTCAAAAAAGCCATGAATAAAATCGGAAAGGCGGTCAAGGGCTAATCCCCCGGCGGAGCATTTCCCCGGAGCTTGACACAGCGCCATTTTCCGGCATATACACGTCAACGCGCCGCCTTGGCTCAGTTGGTAGAGCGACTGATTCGTAATCAGTAGATCGTCAGTTCAAATCTGACAGGCGGCTCCATTCAGAAAATAAGGGACTTAGAGTAAAATCTAAGCCCTTTTTTTGCGTCCTGTGTATATGAAAGAAGTGATTGGGAGCCTTTTTGTAGATATGTTGTATAGCGTAATAAAAGGAAAATACTGCTTGCAAGAGATCCTCAAGCCAGACGTAGACAGTAATGTAAATCTAGATTTCATGGCTAGAGAACAACATTACCTGACAGGATGTTTTTCATAATATTGGGATAAATGTCATATCGTAGTGCAAGATTACGCCTGATGAACATTTCATTTTTTGAGGCAATTGTATGAAAAACAGTTTTTTGACTCTATTTGAATCGTTTTTTCAAGAGACCTTAGCCAAATGGATTCCTGGTTTAGAATATCGATATGATTTGACAGAACAGGAAATACTCAAATTAAATAACTGGAGGAACGGAAATTATGATGAAGATTTGAGATGCAAAAACCATTGTATCTTCATTAATAAATACTATATACAGTTTTATAGGAAACAAGAAATAAGAGGTATTGACAGAGCATTGATAGACTGGACAATTGGAAAAGCCTACCAATATTCTAAGGTTGCACAGGAGTTCCAGTTGGCGCAGGCATTAGAAGAAAGCATACCCCGTTTTCTCATTGCATCTTATCTTAGCTTCCCAGCTCTTGACCTTAATAATCCATGGAAACAATTTGGTGACTATGTCCATTATTTTGGAGCCACGAGAGATCATTATGAGGTAGAGACAAGAGATTCATTTAACCATGAAGAACTGGCACAAATTAATGACATATTTAAAATTATATATTCTGTCGAAAAGTTTGCAGAATCAACAAATGAAGGTTCAAAGTTTCCTTTTTCTCTAGCCGTTACCACCAACAAAACCTCTACAGCAGATCAGCCTCTATTGTGGTCCGAACTGATAAAGAAACAATTTATACGAAGCCTTTGTTCAAAAAATATTCTGTTCGTAATAAATGAAAAAGGTGAATATTTTGATTATAAACTTCTTGTAAACGAAGATATTCCAGGATTTATAAAATCTATTATTCCCAATATAAGAACTGTTCCAGGTGATGAGAATTTTGCAAATTACATTACAATCCAGCAATTTAGTCAACCAGATCATGATGTTTTTATTTTGTCGGTTAAAGAGAATGGGGATATTTTTCTATATAAAAATTATTCATTCAATTTTTTTAAACGTAAGGGCGTATGGTACTATTTTAATTATAATTCAATATGTCAGATTATCAATAAAGTTAGCCCACGTTATCATACTGAAATGTCAACAGATGAAAAACCAATGTATTATTCAGCAGTTGATTGCGTAGTAAGTACAATAATTAATATGCTTGCAGAGCAGATTGGATGTTGTATTGGCATTATTCCACCTGATAAATGGGAATTAAATTTTAAGGATATAATCATTAAAGGATCTGCTGATTATTTTTTAGAAAGTTCTCCATCTATTAATCAAATTTTTTGGAAAAATGATATTGAAATCAGAAAAAAATTGCTTTCTATTGATGGTGCGGTATTGATTGATTCTGATACAGGGAAAATCCTTGGTGTTGGAACAATCATTCCAAACAATGGAGATGCTTCAGAAGGAGCGCGCACGGTAGCAACTAAAAGAATTTCAGAATTAGGTGGATTGGCAATAAAAATATCCGATGATGGTTATTGCAGCATATATGAACCTGCGGATACAGAAACAAATACCATTCCATATATTATAGGTAAATAGTTATCCCAATATTATGGAAAATATCCTGCCAGGTAAAGTTGTTCTCTAGCCATGAAATCTAGATCTACGTTGCTGTCTACATCTGGCTTGAGGATCTCTTGCAAGCAGCATTTTCTTTTTATTGCGCTATATAACATATCTACAAACAGACTCCAAATCACTCCTTTTCGTATACACAGGGCACAAAATAAGGGACTCAGGTTTTATCCTGAGTCCCTTATTTTGTGAATGGAACCGCCTGTCAGAGTTGAACTGACGATCTACTGATTACGAATCACTCGCTCTACCAACTGAACCAAGGCGGAAAATGTAAAAATACTATGAAATTCTTGACTAAATTTGTCTCTTTCAGTCGTAAGTTCGCCTTTTTATGAATAATATATTTTTCTCCAAGGGCTATAACCTCATTCGCTCTGCTCGGACCATCGCATACAACGGAGTCTTTTGGAGTCCTTTGAAGCTTTTTTGTATAGCTGATCGCCACAATCAACGGCATACCGTAAAGGCCAGCGCGCTAGACAGCGCATTGTCCCGGCATATCCATGCTTCCCCACACCGCACTCCAGAGCTCAGACGCGCTGACCGACATGCAGATACACCTGTCAATTCAGACCGTTATGGGCTATGAAAGCCCCATGACACAGGAAAACGCATCATGTAATGCCGGAATGCAAGAGCTACGGCAGGCCATCGCTCGTTGGGGATTGGTTGAGGACGGTTTGCCCTTTCAAACTTCCACCAGCGCGTTGCAGCGGGTTCACCTCAAGGATGATACCCTGGCCTTTCTGAAGGTTGCCCTTTGTGAAGAAGAACGCCGTGGAGCGGCGTTGCTCCGCTGGTGGAACGGCGAAGGGGCTGTCCGGGTGTTGGCGTTTCACCGTAATACGGTGCTTCTCGAATGCGCGTGCGGGGGCCGGTCGCTCACCCGAATGGCTCAGACAGGGGAAGACGACGAGGCAAGCCGCATCATTTGCCATGTCGCCGCCCGTCTTCATAATCAGGTTGTGCCAGACTCGCCGGAGCTTATGTCCCCATCCATCCCCCAGTTTATCCCTCTGGCGCAATGCTTCCATTCTCTTGCCTTGGCTGCTGCCACGCAAGGGGGCATTTTTCAGGAGCTTTCCGCCATAGCGGATTCACTGCTGGCGACGCCACAGCAGGTCGTGGCTCTTCACGGCGACCTGCACCACGGAAATGTGCTGGATGCAGGTATGCGCGGCTGGCTGTGTATCGACCCCAAGGGCTATCTTGGAGAAAGAGGCTTCGACCATGCCAATATTTTTTGCAACCCGGATTACCCTACGGCCATACAGCCGGAACGTTTTGAAAGACGAGTCAATATTGTCGCTGAAGCAGCTCAGCTAGAACGCCATCGGCTGCTGTCATGGGTAGCCACATGGGCGGGGTTGTCCGCTGCATGGCACTTGGAAGACGGCGGGAATCCGGATACAGCTTTAGCGGTTGCTTCTTTGGCGCTCTGCGCATTGCGCCGTTGAAGAGCACTATGCAATGCAAATGGAGAAATATCATGGATGCAAAGCTCAGATGCCCCTGGGCGGGAAATACCGCTATATATGTTGCTTATCATGACCATGAATGGGGACGGCCCGTGCATGATGACAAGAAGCTTTTTGAAATGCTCATTCTTGAATGCATGCAGGCTGGTCTTTCATGGATAACCATACTGAAAAAGAGAGAAGCATACAGGGAGGCTTTTGACGGTTTTGACCCTGAAAAAGTGGCGCACTATGGAGATACAAAAATCCAGCAGCTTATGCAAAATGAGGGTATAGTGAGAAACCGATTGAAAATTCTTGCGGCCATAAACAATGCCCGGATTTTCTTGAATATTGTAAAGAAACACGGCAGCTTCAGTAATACGCTCTGGAAATATGTGGATCATACGCCCATTGTCGGGCATTGGGAAAGAGTGGAGGATATACCGGTAACAACCCCACTGTCCGACACGATAAGTAACGATTTAAAAAAAATGGGGTTCAAATTTGTCGGTTCGACGACCATATACGCATTCATGCAAGCTGTCGGCATGGTCAATGACCATATAACAACATGCTTTATCTATAAAGAAATGTTGGAAGAGCACTTCATTTAAGCGGTGTACTGTACATCTTCACGGTAACGCGCCTTCAAAGCGAATACGCCCCACCTGCGCCGAAAATCAACCAAGTAAATCGTGCAGGATGACCTTTAGGAGTCTACCGCCTTGATCCGTGCAGAGCGCTGGCGACGTGAAGAACGCTGCCGGCTTAATCAGCAGTCTCAGGCGGGCGGCTGAAGATACGCCGCCACATCCGAACTTTTTATATGAGCAATAATATATTGAAATATAATATAAAATTTTTATATTTTCCACTTGATACCCCTCAAAATACCCATTTCTTTGAAAGATTCAAAAAAATTTTTCTGGATGGCTTCGGACTGCTCTCGAAAGTTGTGGAGTGAAAACGAAGAAGGCCGCTTCATATGGAGCAGCCTTCTTCATGATTTACGTTAATTGTTGATATGATACGTTAAAGAAACAAATTTTTGGATTATAAAATAAATATAATGTTTTTAACATGTTGGGTTATCCCAATCGGGCTAACCCGTAAAAGACTGGTTTTACCTTACGTTTTCTGCCCATTTTTTCAGTTCAGACACAGTAACCCCCGCAGGAAATCTTTTTCCTTCTTTCAGGATGGCACCGGGGCATGACGGGTTCAGATGGGCGTTGGTGTCGCCCATGCCGCTACCGCCGGAGGTGGCGAAGGGAATAATGGTTTTGCCGGTCAAATCATACTGTTCCAGGAACGTATTGATGATGGTAGGCGCGACATACCACCAGATAGGGAAACCCAGAAAAATGGTCGTGTAGGCGTCCATGTTTTCTACCTTGCCCTTGATGGCGGGGCGAGAAGCCTTGTCTTTCATCTCCAGGCTGCTCCGGCTATGGCTGTCATGCCAGTTCAAGTCCGCGTCCGTATATGCCTGGCAGGGGATGATTTCGTGGAGTTCTCCTCCGGTAACCTGGGCCAGTTCCCTGGCAACCTTGGCCGTTACGCCGCTGGCAGAAAAATAAGCAATCAATATTTTGTTCATCTTCTTTTTCTCCAAAATTACAGATAACTGACGGTTTCGGACAATTCCTTGCGTCTATTATGGCTGGGGAGAGGAGTGGTGTTGGGGGCCGCATAGCCCAAATCCAACAGCATCAAAACTTCTTCGTTTTCGGGCAGGCCCAATTCCCTGGCCATATCTTCCGGGTTGAAAAAATTGATCCAGCAGCTATCCACGCCTTCATTGGCTGCGGCCAGCATCATGTGAGTAGCTACAATGGAAGCATCCTCCACACCGGAATTCCGTTTTCCGCCGGGATAGGTAAAAACATTCCCTGCGTCAAAAGCCACCACAATAACGGTCGGCGCACCGTACCGGCAGGGGGTAACCTTGTCGATTTTGGTAAGACCAGTTTCGGATTGAACAACATAAATCCGTTGCTCCTGAAGGTTTTTGGCAGTCGGAGCCATGCGGCCCGCTTCCAAAATGGCGTTCAGTTTTGCCGCTCCCACTTGGCGTTCATCAAACTTTTTGCAAGAGTAGCGATTTTTGATGACTTCAGAAAAATCCATGTCTTTCCTCCTGGTATTGCTTGTTAGAAATGTAAAAGGATTGTTTTTAAAACTCGAATTGGGCGCTTGCAAATGAAGAACACTCAAAGTACATATCCCCTGTTTTGTTAACATAGTCCATATGATAGGGATGCGCCATATAGACGTCGAACTCCTCTTTGGAGGCGAAGTCAACAGTCATAACGATTTGATTTTTTGAACCGACCCATCCTGTGCTGAACCCTATTCGCAACTCGACGATTCCAGGAATTTTTTCTTTCATCGCCTGCATATCTGCAAGTTTTTTTTGTTTAGTTTCGTTATCAATACCTTCTTTGAATGTTCCCATGAAAATATGCCGAATCATCTGCGCACCTCTTATGCATGAACTAGAAAATGCGTTGTGGCAACGCGTCCTGGTTTCCGTATTAGGACAATGAGCGTCCCAGCGTATAGGCTTCATGGGCATACGGGCTTTCCTGAATCAGTGCAGGGGTTCCACATCCTTTTGCCATAATTGTTCCCACATCCTGAAGGCCGAGGTACTTTGCCAATCCCACATAGAGAGCTTGCAAATAAGACATGACTTCATCATCTGTCCTCCATGCGGTCGCAAGCAGCAGGCTCTTCTTTTCAGACAGTTTTTTATAAAAGCAATGGAGCCTGTCTATGACCAGCTTCAACTGTGCCGACATTTCATAGAAATAAACGGGGGTTACATAGACGACCATGTCAGCGTCGGCAAGAGCCTCTTCGATTTTCCCTATATCGTCGGGCACTACGCAATGCCCTGAATTTTTTCCGCGATCACACCCAAGACAGGGAGCAATATTCATTCTCGCCACATCAAGCTGGCAGATCGAATGCCCGGCTTCTTCAGCGCCTTTGACGAAAAAGCCAGCTAATGTATTTGACGCGCCATCTTTATGCGGGCTTGATTTCAGGATAACGATTTTCATGCGGTATCCCCCGTTAATCATGGATTTTGTATTTTTCCAGCAACATTTCTCCGACGCCGGGAGCTTCTGGGTCGTGAACGCCTTTGCCCGTATCCAGTCCGCGCATCTGTTCCATTTCATCTTCGGTCAATGTAAAATCAAAGATGTCGATATTTCCGGCGATTCTGGAAGGGGTGGCAGATTTCGGCAGAATGACGATTTCTTCCTGCATCTCAAACCGCAAGATAATCTGTCCGGTGTTCTTGTGATATTTTTCTGCCAGGGATGTGACGAGTGGATGGGCAAGCAGTCTTTCGTCACCATGACCAAGAGGATACCAAGCTTCCAGGGTAACATTATCTTTGGCAAGCAGGGCGCGTCATTCCCTTTGCTGGAAGAAGGGATTGTACTCCACCTGGTTGATGGAAGGCGTGGTCGTGAATTGCGGGACAAATTTTTTCCAGAAGTTAGGTGTCATATTGCTGACGCCTATGGATTTCAGTTTTCCTTCCTTTTGGGCTTCTTCCAGCGCCTTCCATGCGCCCGGTACATCCAGGGCAGACGCATCTAAAAAGTCTTTATTCCCCGATAGATTGGGAAACGAACAAGAAGAGGCGAAGCCACCTTTGCTCCGCCGGAGCGAAGCGCAGGCGGATGGTTGGTACCGGGAGAATCCTAAAAAATAAGATTTTTGCGTGCCGGCAAGGAAAATGGCACTTTTTGCGCGGAGTGTACTCAAGTACATGAGCAGCAAAAAGCGCCAGATGACGCAGCCAGCACACAAAAGGCTGGTTTTGACGGATCATCACGGCAGATAAGGGACCTGCAAAACCTGAAATTAGATGCGTCTGCCCTGCCCCCCCCTGCTCCCCCTTGTTTCCCTTTCTTCCCCGTGTTAAAAAATCGTAGTGGGATTCTATTTTTTCCCCATTCCGTTTCCGGCACGAGGCCTGATTTGAAAAATTAGACACACAAAACCCGTAGGTTTTGCGGCGGCGGAGCCGCCGTGCGTCAGCGAAAACCCAGTTTTTTTTCGCGGCCGGCCTCCAGAGAACCGACAAAGGAGGGCAGGCATGGAGCCAAAAAAGACACAGCAAGGGACTCATTGCAAAGCGGTTCGAGCGCCTTCTCTTCCGGCCCTGATTCTGCTCCCGGTTCGGGCAGGATTCTGCGCCCTCGCGTTTGCCTTTGCCTCACCCGCCCTGGCCGACCGCGTCAATCCGGCGGGCGACGTCATCCACACCAGC
>JAEXGX010000047.1 GCA_023450535.1 Pseudomonadota bacterium
GCTCCATGGGGTCAATGGAATTTTCAAAGCTCCTTATTACGGAAGGCCACGTCGCCGTCCAGCCCGGTATCGGCTTCGGAAATTATGGTGATGAATATGTCCGTTTCGCGCTTATCGAAAACGAACAGCGCACACGCCAAGCCATTAAAGGCATCAAAAAGGTGATTTCCGGCTGAAATTGCAGCTCGTTTCATCATATCAGTCTCTATCTTGAGACTTTGCTCCAATCCCCTTTGGGGAAATCATTTCCCCAAAGGGCTATTCCTTTTCATTTTTCAGTTAAAACTTTCCGTTTCGGAGGGTTCATGTCCAATCAGGAACAGCTTGTCATCGGTCTGGCCGGGCTTGGAACTGTCGGCGGCGGCCTTATGGAAATGTTGCGCGAAAACGAGGCTGATATCCTGAACCGGACAGGCCGCCGTATTCGAGTCAAAACGGTTGCCGTCCGCAACCTGAACAAGACTCGAACTCTGCCCGAAGGTTCCACTCTGACAGATGACCCGCTGTCGCTTGCCCGTGATCCGGAAATTGCTGTGGTCGTAGAGCTTATGGGCGGCAAAGATACCGCCCGAACATTGATTCAAACGGCTTTGCGCAACGGCAAGCATGTTGTCACGGCAAATAAGGCACTTCTTGCCGAGCATGGAGAAGAACTGTTCGCGCTTGCGGCGGAAAGAAACTGCTTTTTAGGGTATGAAGCCAGTGTGGCCGGAGCGGTTCCCATTGTGCAAACCCTGAGGGAGAGCCTTGCCGGAAACCATATCAGCTCGGTGATGGGGATTCTCAACGGTACGGGCAACTATATTTTATCCGAAATGACCAGCCACGGACTGGATTTCGCCACAGCCCTGTCCCAAGCGCAAGCCCAGGGGCTTGCCGAAGCTGATCCCACGCTCGATATCGACGGTATTGATGCCGCTCATAAACTTATCCTGCTTATCCGTCTGGCCTGGGGCCGTCATTATCCCTTTTCCCATCTGGCAGTGCAGGGCATTCGTGGCCTCCGCCGCATGGATATTGAATTTGCACGGGAGTTTGGCTACCGCATCAAATTGATCGGCCAGGCCAAGGAGGTAGACGGGCGGGTCGAAGCGGGCATCTACCCGGCCCTCATTCACCATACCATGCTGATCGCCAGAGTCGGAGGAGCGTATAATGCTGTGCGCGTAGAGGGCAATGCCCTAGGCTCCCTGTTCCTGCATGGTCTTGGTGCTGGCAGCCGCCCGACGGCAAGCGCCGTGCTCGGCGACCTGCTGGGCATCGCGCGAGGAGCGGAAATCAACAATACCGGGTACAGACAAGCCATACTGCCCCCGGCACAGATACTTCCCGCCGAAGATGCCATGACTCCGTGGTATGTCCGACTTATGGTCAAAGACATCTCCGGCGTATTGCGGGATATTGCGGGAGCCATGGCAGAAGAGGACGTCAGCATGGCGCAGGTCATCCAAAAGGCGGAATGCCCGGACGGCGTGCCCATTGTGTTCATGACCCATGCTACAACGGGGCGAGCTATCCACGCAGCCGCCCACAAACTGGAAAATGCCGGTCTACTGCTGGAACAGGCCACCTGCTACCGGGTTTTTGCACGTGACCCCAAGGGGGGGGAAACCAGTTCCGGATCAGGCGGGCGTGAACCCATTCCTGAAGCAGATCTATAACGCCGGGTTCTTTTTTATCGTGAAACATGCTCTGCCGTGGCGGGTGTTCCATGCTTGATCTTTTGAAAAAACGCCGAAGTATACGAAAGTTCACGGAGACACCAGTTACTCCTGAAGATATCGATAAGCTGCTTAAGGCCGCCCTGCTGGCCCCGACAGGCAAGGGCAAAAAGGCACTGGAATTTATTGTTATTGAGAACAAGCAAACCCTCGCCCGGCTCAAACTTCTGAAAGCATACGGCACTGCGCCACTGGTCAGTGCGCCTTTGGCCATTGCGGTGATCGCCGACACAAGGGAAACTGACACCTGGGTGGAGGATGCCTCCATCGCCTCCATTCTGATCCAATTGGAAGCGACAAGTCTGGGACTTGGTTCCTCCTGGGTACAGCTTCGCTTGCGAGAAGGACAGGCAGGCCCCAGTGACGATGCTTTCCGAAAAATACTGGAAATTCCGGATCACTATGGGGTATTGAACGTCATTGCCGTTGGTCACAGCGACGAAGAAAAAGCTCCGCACACTGATGCGGATATGGATTTTACCAAAGTTCACTATGAACAGTTTTAGAGCATTTTAAAAGGATATCATGATTAATATTGATAGAGAACTCTGCTGTGGAGACGCGTTGTGCGTCAGAGTTTGCCCCGCCTCCTGCCTGCGCATGCGTGAAGACAAAGCCTCGCCGGTGCCCTTGGCCAGCAAAATCTGCCTTGGCTGCGGCCAATGTATGGCTGTATGCCCAAAGCAGGCAATTTCCCTTGAGTATTATGGACAGGCCCGGAGTACGCCCATGCCATCCGTTCCGGATTTTGCAACCTGTTCAGCTCTGATCCGGAGCCGTCGCTCTGTCCGGCATTATAAACGGACTTCTATTTCCCGTGATGTTCTGTTGAAAGCGCTGGATACGGCGCGTTATGCTCCGACCGGAAAAAACCGCCAGGACGTAAAATGGATTGTGCTTGATGATGCAGCCCGTATGCGTAAACTTAGCGGCATGGTCATTGATGTCATGAGAACTCTGCCGGGACAGGGCCGCCTTGTGACCGCTTTCGATAAGGGAGAGGATCCCATCTTGCGAAATGCGCCCTGCGCGGTGTTTGCCCATGCCGAGGTTGATTATGAACTGAGCCCGGCTGATTGTGCGCTTGCGGTCGGATATCTGGATCTGGCTTTGCATAGCCAAGGCATCGGCTCCTGCTGGGCGGGATTTGTCATCGGCGTGGCGTCCATCAGCCCGGAGATCAGAAATTTTTTCCAACTGGATGAGAACAGAGCAGTATATGCGGGCATCATGTGCGGTTACCCTGCCTTGCGCTATCGCTCCATTCCTCCACGTAACGAACCGGATATTCTCTGGCTGTGACAGGGCTTTTCCCTCACCAGACACAGCTACAGCAAGGCCGCCCGTATTTCCGCACGGGCGGCCTTGCTGTATGTTAGTTAACCAAAACGCGTCGCCCATAGCCCTCAACCCTTGACAGGCCGACTCGGCCCTTGTGGGGAAGCCCTGAGGGGCTGCACTCCTCCGTCAGAATAATACGCTATTTTCCGGGCCAGACCAGACACACCCATTCATCCTGAGGGCTCGGACAAGCATCCGTTGAAACTCGAGTGGGATCGCTCACAGTGGAAATCTGCGTCAAAGCAAAAGGCTTTCCCAAACGGGAGGTGAGCTGCGTATAAGCC
>JAEXGX010000232.1 GCA_023450535.1 Pseudomonadota bacterium
CCGCATACCGGCGTAATAAACTTCTCCGAGGTCAGAGAAGGGGACAAAGTGATGGGCCCCTGCGGGGAATGGAAGGAAGTGCCGGGTACGCGCATTGCCACCATTACGCGGGAGCGCAATCCCAAGCCTGTGGCCGCATTCGACAAGGGCGTGATCCAGGCTCTGAATCTGGACCTGGAAGGCTGTTTTGTGGAAGCGGGGACGGAAATCGGTGTACTGCGCCATTATCTTTCCCGCGATGAGGTTGTGCGCATTATTCTGCGCAAGAGCCTGCAATTGTTCTGTGCACCGGAGCGCGCCAAGTACTATTTTGTGCCTGATGTGGACAAGAAGGTGAAAATTTCCGGCTCCCGTTCCGTCACGGTACAGGATGGTATGGAACTGTTCATCGTGTCGCGCATGAAACGTGAAGTTCCCTTGATTTATCATGGATCTGAAGGCGTGATCTATGAAGTATATTTTACCCAGAATGAAAATGTCGACGCAGGCGGCCCCCTGATCGGCGTCTGCCCACCGGATCAGATTAGCCAGATCGAAGATGTTATTGCGCGCGTCCAAATGGACTGGACCGAAGTGGAGTAGCGCGCGGAACACATGTTGGCAGGAAGCAAAAAGAAGGGAGCGGCAAAGCCGCAAGGATGTATATGGGTAAGATTTTACAGATTCGCGTAAGCGCGTGGACCTACAATGAGGATGACGTGCCCCGAGCCTGGCCCCGGCTTTGCTCTGCCGTATGGCCGCAGTTGGACAAATGGGCCCCGGTGGGCGGAAAGCGTGGAGTAATGGAACTCGCTGCGGCTCTGCCCGATGTCGTCCGTTTCGGCGGGTGGCCGGAGGAGCTGAAAACACGGATCACTGATGCCGTGCAGGCTGTCGAAAAAAACAGGACAGGGCTTGAACAGGCCCTTGCGGACTGGAAGCCTGAAGAGGCAAACCGGTACAGTGATGCTCTGGAAGAAGCGCTGACTGCTCTGGAAAAACTCATGCCGGAAGACGGAGTATAAGCTTCAGTCCTTGCAATCAGGAGCTCTACCCCTGAAAGGGTTTGCGAGCCGGACATGTTCGGCCTGTAGTCTTTTTATGTTTCACAAGGTTATTATTTAAAGGGAGTTTCCATGCTTAATAAAGTCATGATTATCGGCCGCCTTGGCCGGGATCCTGAAGTCCGTTATACCCAAAGCGGATCCCCGGTCACCACTCTGAATATCGCCACCGATGAATCCTTTACCGATCGTGAGGGCAACCGAACAGAGCGTACGGAATGGCATCGTGTCGTGGTGTTTCAGCGTGCAGCCGAAACCTGTGCCCAATACCTGAGCAAGGGCAGTCTGGTCTATGTGGAGGGAAAGCTTCAAACCCGTAAATGGCAGGATCAGAACGGGCAGGATCGCTATTCAACGGAAATCAAGGCAGATCGAGTCCAGTTCCTGGATCGCAAAGGTGAGCGTGGAGGCATGGATGACATGGGGATGGATGACGGAGCACCCCGCCGCGCTGCTGCTCCCGGCGGGAGCAATAGGGGAGGAGCCGGACAGCAGCGCCGCGCTCCTGCACGTCAGCAGCCGGACATGGACGAGGATCTTGGTCCTGCGTTCCCCTCGGAAGCCAGTAATATGGACGACATACCATTCTGATGTTTGGAATTGCGCCCCGCCGGATACCGACGGGGCGTTTTGTATTCTGGTGTAGTATAGTAAAATTTTCCGCCTGATTCATCAAAGTTTCCTTTATTATGGGTTGAAACTTCTTCCTCCGGGGAGGGGATAATCCGTACGACTCCTCTCCGTCGGCTGCGGAGTCAGTCGGCGGATGGAGCTGGCTGTGGATTGAAACACAGTGCTCATATATTTGGAGGCGGTCGCGTGCCCACTATATTCTCTCATCCGGCTCCCGTGCTTGCCGTCGTTTTGATGGTGGGCGTGCGGAAATTCCCGTTTCCCTTGATCCTGTTCGGCATGACTTGCTCCATACTGCCGGATATCGATGTTCTGGGTTTTAAGCTGGGTATCTCCTATGATGATGTTTTGGGGCATCGGGGCTTTTTTCATTCACTGACATTTGCCCTGATTATGGGTATCGTGGGCGCGCTGGGTGCACCATTGTTGCGCGCCGGAAGGGTTGCGGCCTTTTGTGTGGGGATTTTTGCCGTCGCCAGCCATATTTTTTTCGACGCCATGACCAATGGCGGATTGGGTGTTGCGGCGTTCTGGCCTTTCGATCAGAGCAGACATTTCTTTGACTGGCGGCCCATCAAGGTGTCGCCCATCGGCCCTCGCGCTTTTTTTACCCAGCGTGGGGTGCAAGTCATGCTTTCGGAATTGCGTTGGGTCTGGCTGCCCTGTCTTGTGGCCGGAGGCGGGGCGTTTATTGTGCGGTATATGCTGAGCAGGAGAGGAAAGCATGCGTGAATTTCTGCGCCGGTATGCGTTGATCCTGGTCTGCTTCGTGCTGGCAGTGCTTTCTTTTCTTGTGCGATGAAGCCACTGCGCTACATGCGTTGTTCAGCCTGAACATCTCCATCTCCTCTGCCAGGCAGGCAGAAGTCTCCGGCCAGCTCCTTCCGGTGCAGAATTTCCGCCGCTTTGCGCGGGTCATCTTCCGGCATTTGCAGCAGGAAGACACGAGTTCTGCCATGTTTGTCCATCTGTCGCGCATAGAGCTTGTCGTAAAAGAAAAGAATATCGCGTACGGCATCTTCAAAGCGGTCGTCCCGGATAGCTTCCACGCAGCAGCCTGCACGTTCGTCGCCGAGGCGGGGGCGGATGCGCTCGACGCAGTCCACGAGTGCGGCCTTGAATTTCGGCCCGGTGTAAAGCCGTACCAGGCGCGAGATACGGCCCGCCAGCGGAACGTCCAGTTCCACGACTCTGCCTGTGCGGATGTGATCGAATAATTCTCCGCACAGCGATACTGTGCCGATTCGGCGATCTTCATCCTCCAGCCATACTGGTTTTGCGGGATCAAGCCGCCGCCATTGCTCGAACAACATGTTTTCCATGTGTTCATTGCAGGGCTGTGTGCCCATGCCTATGGCTCCGAACGCAGAACCTCTGTGAGAGGCAAGGCCCTCCAAATCCACAACCTGGGAACCCAGCGCCGCCAGTTCCCCCAGCACGTCTGTCTTGCCGCTTCCTGTCATGCCGCTCAGGACAAGGGCATTGACGGGCTTGGCCAGCTCTGAACGCACAAAGGCCCGATATGCTTTGTACCCGCCTTCCATGATGCGGACAGAGAAACCTCCCGTTTCCATCAGCCAGGCCAGGGCCTTGCTCCGCATTCCGCCGCGCCAGCAATGCAGCAGGATATTTTTTTCTTTTCGTCCCCGATGCGCGTCTTTCATGTCGCGCAAATGCTTTTGGTAAAGTTGCCGGACGTGGACAAGTTTGGTTGCCAGTTGCGGACCGATCAGTTCCAGCGCCGTATGTAAGGCCGCTTCCGATCCACTTTTCGCGTGGGCGGTTCCCACTGCCGCGCGCTCGTCGTCGGATAACAAGGGCAGAGTACAGGCACCGGGGATGTGGGCATAGGCATATTCTGAAGGGGATCGAACGTCGATGAGCAGAAGACCTTCATCGCGCAGGCGCAGAAATTCAGAAGGAGAAATATATTCGGGCATGGCAGGACTATAGGACAAGGAAAAAGAAATGTCAGCACCAAGGAGGGGAAGAGGGGGGCACAAAACGGCGGGAACGGGCCGCCGGATCTGCCGGGAAGGATTCCGGCAAGGCTTGCTTTACCGGGATTTTGGCGCTATTGATGCCGGAATGTCAACGCAACGCCTCCTTTTTCTTGCGCCCGCCCAGGCTGTGACCCGCATTTTTCCGCAACTGCGTGATGCGGGATTTGAAGTTGCGCTCGCCGAAAATTTGAAAGGGGCCACCGTATTTGTTCGCAAATCCGGCCCCGGCCTGATTTTTGCGCGCCCCTCTCTGCCGGGGTTTCAGGTTGAGGATTTGTTGGCCGTGAGTGCCGACGATACTGACTTTCCCCCTGTTATCGTGATCAGCGAACGCGGCACGGCAGATGAAGCACGGCGTCTGATGGGACTTGGCGCGCGTGACTACTGGCTGGAACCGCTCAGTTTTGAAAAAATTGTCGCCGCCGCGCGCGAACCTCGTCCTGCTGCTCCCGCCCCTTCATGCAGTACTCTGGGGGGACACAGGCCAGAACCGTGCACGACCGGAAAGAGAGGGAATGCGCCGCACATTGTAGGCAACCATCCCGTCATCCGGCGGGTGATGGGGCTAGCTCGCCAAGTGGCACCATCGCGGGCCACCGTGCTGCTTTCCGGGGAATCCGGAACGGGCAAGGAAATGTTCGCCCGCACGCTGCATGCCTGGAGTGATCGCGCGGACGGGCCGTTCATCGCGGTGAACTGCGCGGCACTGCCCGAACATCTGCTGGAAAGTGAACTTTTCGGACATGAAAAGGGCGCGTTTACCGGTGCCATAGCACGCAAGCCGGGAAAGTTTGAACTGGCTGACGGCGGCACCATTCTGCTGGATGAAATTTCCGAAATGGATTTGGGGCTTCAAGCCAAGCTCCTGCGTGTTCTGCAGGAGAGCGAAATAGATCGCGTGGGCGGTACCGAAAGCGTCAAGGTGAACGTGCGCGTCATTGCGACAACGAACCGCAATCTGGAGAGCTGGGTCAAGGAAGGAAAATTCCGTCAGGACTTGTTCTTTCGCCTCAATGTTATTCCGCTGCGTTTGCCTTCGCTGAAGGAGCGGGGCGATGACGTGCTGGAACTGGCCCGCTTTTTCATGAACATGTATGTGCGGGAATACGGCTTGCCTTCCACGGAACTTTCTTCTGAAGCCTCCCGCTGGCTGCTTGAGTACGACTGGCCGGGCAATGTGCGTGAACTCCAGAATCTCATGGAACGGGCAGTGCTGCTCGCCGGTGGGCGTCCCATCCTGCCCGGGCACTTTTTGCTGGATCCGGATGCGTGGCCGCTTTTTGCCGGTGAAGAAGGAAACTTGGAAACAGGGGAGCTTTCTCCGGGCAAGGATAGTGATAACGGTGCTGCGGATGAAGCTTTTGCGCAAGGTTCGACGCCTGATGCGGAAACCTTGCCGCAAACTGGGAAAATGGACGGACAGCAGGAAAACTTGTTCTCTGGCGCGGTTATTCCTTTGCATGAAATGGAGCGCATCATGATCATGAAAGGGTTGTCTGCCACGGACGGCAATCGGACGCAGGCGGCCGAACTGCTGGGTATTTCAGTGCGCACCTTGCGTAACAAGCTGAACGAATACCGTGGAATGGGCATGGAAATTGATTAGGTGTATTTAGCGGATGTATGGCGATTTGAATGAAATTCGCCTTGTAATTTGTCATATTGTTCTGGCATGGATTTCCCGTGAAGATCTGTGCCGGGCGGGCGGATGTTGTCAACGTCGGCCCGCGCAGGCCCGTTTCGGCGGGTACGTTACCGGAAGGCGGCTCAAACGGGCCGTGTTTTTTTCGTAAAGGCGGATGGAATGAATATTGCACACAAAATAATCAAAGCTCATCTTATGCAGGGGGAAATGACGCCCGGCAGTGAAGTCGGGCTCCGCATGGATCAGACCCTCACCCAGGATGCGACGGGCACCATGGCGTGGCTCCAGTTTGAAGCATTGGGCATGCCTCGGGTAAAAACGGAACTCTCTGTCAGTTATGTGGATCACAATACCCTGCAAATGGGGTTCCGCAATCCGGACGATCATCGTTTTCTGCGTACGATCGCCGGGGCATTCGGGGCGGTGTATTACCCCCCCGGCGCGGGCATCTGCCACCAGTTGCATCTGGAGAATTTCGCACGTCCGGGCAAAACCCTGATCGGATCGGACAGCCATACTCCCAATGCTGGCGGCATGGGGTGTCTCGCTATTGGTGCGGGAGGCCTTTCCGTGGCTCTGGCCATGGCGGGAGAACCGTATTTCATTCCTATGCCTAAAGTTGTGAGGGTGTTTCTGCGCGGGAGCCTCAGTGGCTGGGCGCAAGCCAAAGATGTTATCCTGCACCTGCTCGGGGTGTTGTCCGTCAAGGGCGGGGTGGGTAGAATTTTTGAATACGCGGGACCTGGTGTTGCCACTCTGTCCGTACCGGAGCGGGCGACAATCACGAATATGGGTGCGGAACTCGGCGCGACGGCGTCGATCTTTCCGTCCGACGAGCGCACGCGTGACTTCTTGCGTAGCATGGGCCGCGAGGCTGACTGGTGCGAACTGTCAGCCGATGAAGGCGCAACGTACGACGAAGAACTGGAAATCGACCTGTCAACTCTGACTCCCCTGGTCGCCTGCCCGCACATGCCGGACAGGGTCGTAAGCGTGGCGGAACTGGCGGCGTCTTTGTCAGATATGCATGTCGATCAGGTTGCTGTCGGCTCCTGCACCAATTCCTCCTACGCTGATCTGCGTCTCTTTGCCGATGTCCTTAAAGGCCGTAAGGTAAACGAGTCGACCGACTGTTGTGTATCTCCCGGATCGCGTCAGGTGCTCGGCATGCTGGCGGAAGACGGTTCGCTTATGCAACTGCTGGGTGCTGGCGCGCGCGTGCTGGAGTGCTCGTGCGGACCGTGCATTGGCATGGGCAGTTCGCCTGTGAGCGGCGGAGTTTCCGTGCGCACGTTCAATCGAAATTTCGAGGGCAGGAGCGGCACCCGTGACGCTCAGGTATATCTGGCAAGCCCTGCAGTGGCAGCCCAGTGTGCGCTGGCGGGGCGTTTCACTGATCCCGCGACGTGGGGAGACGCTCCCGCAAGGGTTCCGTTTCCTACGCAACTGCCTGACAGCCGCAAGCATTTTATTTTTCCTTCAGAGGAGGGGGCGGACTGTCCGGAAATTGTGCGTGGCCCGAACATTGTGGCCTTGGAACACTTTGCGCCGCTTTGTGCCGCCCTGGAGGGCGAAGTGGTGCTCAAGGTTGGCGACGGCATTACGACAGATCATATCATGCCCGCCGGAGCGGAAATTACCGCATTACGTTCCAATGTGCCCGCCATTTCCCAATATGTCTTCAGCCGGGTGGATGCTGAATTTGTCCGGCGCGCGGAAACCGCGCGAAACGCGGGCAAAGGCGGCGTCATCATCGCCGGGGAAAATTATGGACAAGGCTCCAGCCGCGAGCATGCAGCTCTCGGGCCTCGGCATCTCGGCATCCGGGCTGTGCTTGCCAAATCTTTCGCACGTATCCATAGGGCGAATCTGATCAACTTCGGCATCCTTCCTTTGACGTTTGTCAGTTCCGCCGATTACGATATGTTGAACCTGGGTGAGATTTTGCAATTTTCCTTTGCGGAGCTCGTCCCCGGCGGGGAACTGGATGTCGTTGCGGGGAGTGTGACGGTGCGCATGCGTAATGATTTGTCTTCCGCCGAACTGGAAACTATCCGGTCTGGCGGATTGTTAAACAAGGTACGCGCCGGCGGGCAGAATTCCCGAGCTTGAGACTTCGCCCGTTTTATTTTGCCGGGCGGGACTTGCAGCAGACAGTAAAAGCGACAATTTTCCTGGTCTTTCCGCCCGGCGAACTTTTTTGGTAATGAGCCGCTGGCGGCAAAAATTCCGTAAATGCGGGGTTTGTTATTACTCTGACCGGCTGCTGGAGCCGGTCGGTAAACATACCATTCAAGGGAGTAACCATGCTTGACGGCATCCGCGCCAACGCCCAGTCTTGGGGAGTCAAACTGGCGTTCGGCATTATCATCATCGTCTTCGTGTTCTGGGGCATTGGCTCCTATACCGGCCCCAAGGGCTATGTCGCCACCGTCAATGACATGCACATTACGGAAATCGAGTTTCAGAAAGTCTATGGCACAATGGAGCAGAATCTGCGGGCAAGTTATCCTGATCTTACCCCCGAGCTGCTCAAGGGGCTTCAGCTTGAACAGCAGGTGCTTCAGCGGCTGGTCATGAAAAAGCTGCTGGAGTCCGAAGCCGAACGCATCGGCTTGGAAATCAGTCCGTATGAATTACGCCTTGCCGTACAGGACATGCCGTATTTTCTTAATAAGGACGGCAAGTTCGACAAGGATGAATACTTGCGGGTACTCAAGACTTCGGGCCTGACCCCGGCCCAGTTCGAGTCTGGGCTTCGGGAAGATATGCTTCCGGAAAAACTGCAAAAACTGTTGACAGCCGGAGCATGGGGTTCTCCTGAAGAAGCACGTTTGCGCTATATGTATGAACGGCAGAAGCGTAGTGTGGATTATATCCTGTTCCCACTCGCAGACTATAGCGCCGCATCCGCTCCTTCGGATGCGGAAATACAGACGGCGTATGAGGCAAGAGCAGCCCAGTACGCTTTGCCCGCCCGGGTCAAACTGGAATATGTTCTGCTCGATCCGGAAAAAATGGCTGATCCCTCCGCTATCAGTGAAGAGGCTCTTTCTACTGCCTATGAGACGCGCAAGGCTCAATTTGCCGATCCGGAAAAAGTGCATGCCCGGCATATTCTGATCCGGGTTGGCGAAGATGCTCCAGAAGCGGAAGTAAAAAAGGCTGAGGAGAGCGTCAGAGATATCGCGGCGAAAATACGCGGAGGCGAAGATTTCATCGAGGCGGCGAAAAAATATGGACAGGATCCCAGCGCCGCACAAGGTGGAGATCTTGGCTTCTTTACGCGCGAACAGATGGTCAAACCCTTTGCCGATGCAGCCTTCAGCCTTGCCGCAGGGGAGCTTTCCGAACCGGTGCGCACGCAGTTCGGCTTCCATTTAATCAAGGTGGAGGAGAAGCAGGCTGCCAAGCAACGGACACTGGACGAGGTAAAGGATGAACTTCGCGTCGCTTTGGCTGTGGAAGCCGCGACCGAAGCATTGCAGGCAAAAACGGACGCCGTTCTCGCTGCTGCTCTAAGTAACGGAGACATGAGCGCTGCCGCCGGCCGGGCCGGGCTTCAGGCAGCGGAAACCGCTCTGGAAAGCGCTGAGGCTCTGGCGCAGGAACTCGGATTGCGCTCCATTGATGTGCAGGCTGTCATGAATACCCCGGCCGGCACGGTGGTGGATTCCTCTTTTGCCACGCAGAAGGGTATGCTGGTGATCCGCGTAGCTGAATCTGTCCCCGCCATGACCAGACCTCTGGAAGAGGTCCGGGACGAAATCGTGGCCGAACTGACTCGTGAAAAAGCGATGCAGGCCGCCATGAACGCCGCCCGGGCAGAAGGTGTGAAAGGGGTGGACTCTATAGCGCCGGAACGCGTAAAGCGCTCGGAATTCTTCGGACGGGACGGCAATGTCCCTGACCTCGGTTTCAACATGGACATGGCTCGGGCCGTGTTTGCCGATGACGGAAAAAATGCGGTCAGCGACGCCAAGTGGGGGAGTGAACCTTGGCGCATGAACGAGGGGGCCGTACTGGTGCGCCTTGCGGCCATTGAGGAGCCTTCGGCTGAAGACTGGAAGAGTGCCGAACCTCTCTTTCTGAGTCAGCTTGACAGCAGCCGGGCTTCCGTGCTGTTCCAGAATTTTGTTGCATTACTGTATGGTAAGGCTGATATTCGTATCCTCAACCCCGCCCTCATCCAGCAGGTAACCGTCGAATAGAGCGGAGCAAATCTAGTGC
>JAEXGX010000236.1 GCA_023450535.1 Pseudomonadota bacterium
CATTACTATCATCGGCGCCGGACCTGGCGGCTACACCGCCGCGTTCGAAGCCGCCAAGGCCGGGGCTGAAGTGACCCTGGTGGAAGCTGCCTGGCTGGGCGGCACCTGCCTTAACTGCGGCTGCATCCCCACCAAGACCCTGAAGGCTTCAGCGGAAGCGCTGGAAACCGCGCATCGCGCGGCTGAATTTGGCCTGGCAGGCGCCTGCGAACTGAAAGCCGACATGCCTGCCATTGTGGCGCGCAAGCGCCGCGTGAGCGACACCCTGCGCGGCGGGCTGGAAAAGACTTGCGCCAAACTCAAGGTTCGGGTCGTCATGGGGCGCGGGCAGGTAGTCAGCGCCTCTCTTGTCAAAGTGACCAAAGATGACGGAAGTATGGAAGAGATCACCGGGGATAAGGTGATCATCGCCACCGGATCTTCCACGCTCAATCTGCCCTCTCTGCCTGTGGATCACAAATATATTCTGACCAGCGACGACGCGCTGGAACTGGATCATGTTCCTGCCAGCATTATCATCGTGGGCGGCGGGGTCATCGGGACGGAACTGGCCTTCATCTACCGCACCTTCGGCAGTAAGGTCACGGTGGTTGAAGGGCAGACCCGCATCTTGCCCGTGCCCAGCGTGGACAAGGACATGAGCGCGTTGATCCAGCGTGAAATGAAAAAGGCGGGCATCGCCACCGAACTGTGCCGTACTGTCAACGCCACGGAAATTAAAGACGGCGCGGTTGTCGCCCATCTCGGACCTTCGCCCTTCCTGCCGGAAGAGGTCATTCCCGCAGCCGCCAAAAAGGAAGGTACGCTGGAAGCCGAGGCCGTGTTCGTCACTGTGGGCCGTGTGCCGCACACTGAAGGTCTGGGTCTGGCCGAAGCGGGTATCGTTACGGACAAGCGCGGTTATATTGCGGTTAACGACGAGCTGGAAACCAGCGTGCCCGGCGTATACGCCATTGGCGACGTGCTCGGTCCGGTGCGCATCATGCTTGCCCACATGGCTGTGGCGGAAGCCTTTGTCGCGGTGAAAAACTGCCTTGGCGGCCACGAAATCGCGAAATACGACGTGGTGCCCTCGGGCATTTTTACTTCGCCTGAAGTGGCGGATGTGGGCCTTACCGAGGAGCAGGCGAAGGAAAAGGGCTTCGACGTGGCCGTTTCTTCCTTCCAGTTCCGCGAACTGGGCAAGGCTCAGGCTATGGGGCAACTGCCCGGCGTGTTCAAGCTGGTGGCGGACAAGGCCAACGGCAAGCTGCTCGGCGCACATCTGGCCGGTGCGCACGCCACGGATCTTATTGCCGAAACGGCGCTGGCCCTGGAACTGGGCGCGTCTGTTCAGGATATCGCGCATACCATTCACGCCCACCCCACTCTGGCCGAAGGCGTGTTTGAAGCCGCCCACATGTTCTAGAGCAATGTACGAATGTTATAAACCCGCAAGGAGTCTCTCATGAAAGCGTTGTCTGATATTATTCTGCCTGCCGACCTCCGCTATACTGACGAACACGTCTGGATTAAAATGGACGGCGACGAAGCCGTGGTAGGTATCAGCGATTTCGCACAGGATCAACTCGGTGAGATCGTGTACGTGGATCTGCCCGCCGAAGGTGACGGATTCTCCGCCGGAGATGCCTTTGGCGAAGTGGAATCCATCAAGTCGGTGAACAAGCTGTTCATGCCCGTAGAGGGCGAAGTAACTGCGGTGAACGGCGAGCTGGACGGCACTCCCACCCTGCTCAATGTGGGTTGCTATGACAAGGCGTGGTTGATCCGCATCAAGCCCGCCAACCCCGCCGACATTGACGCGCTGCTTGACGCCGACGCTTACAAGGCTGTACTGGCGAAGTAGGGGGGAGTTCAATTCAACTTTAGGCCATGTTGCGATTGAAAATATCTGCCAGCCAGACCCTGTGTTCTGACCGCAGATTTCACGCCTCTGCCGGAGTTTTACGCCGCAAGTGCATTGTGGCTGCTCCAGAATGATGGGGGTGTCGCGGCGGAGCCTCGCTCCGTTCGACTCCGGGAGTATTTCGATGACGAAATGCTCTAAGCCTGAATTGTATTGATTGCTGCAAGGCTCCGTTTCCTTACACAGGAGATGGAGCCTTTTTATGTACTTTTATTTTGCTGGAAGCATATTTGACGCATTGCAATTATAATTTGTCATTCTTGACAAAAGGGACTGTTCAGACGTAATAGTTTATATAGGTAATAAAAATATAGTTAAAAGGAGTATCAGGCATGCCGAGTTTTGCAAATCCGTTTCAGGGCAATGTTGATCGTAAACTTTCCAATGCAGAGTTAATGCAGGCACTGCGTTTGGATATCGCTGGAGAACTCGAGGCCATTTTCCTTTATGACGCCCACTATCTGGCCACGGACGATCCGGTAGCCAAGGCGGTGCTGGCCGACATCAGAGATGAGGAAAAGGTTCATATCGGGGAACTTATTACCCTGATGCGCCACTTGGATTCCAAAGAAGCCGAATTCTTCCTTCAGGGTGAAGGTGAAGTTAAGGAAATGCTGGAGAAGCTGGGGATCAGCGCGAAAGGCAAGATTGAACCGGCTCCCGCATCCGGCCCGACCGTGGGAGATCTGACGGGGAACTGAATCCAGCCGTGATACAGCATGTTGCGCATGAATTAAACAAGGAGTGTCATAATGGATTACCTCGCCAGAGAGTCCGCGCCGATATCGTCTGAATTGTGGGGAAAGATTGATGCCATAGTGGTTGAGAACGCCAGAAAACACATGGTTTGCCGGCGTTTTTTGAGCCTTTACGGCCCGCTGGGCGCAGGAACGGCTACCGTGGCCGTGGACGGCCCGAAAAAAGAAGAAAGCCTGGATAACGGCATTGGCCGGATAACGGGCCGCCGTTTACTGGAACTGCCGCAGTTGTATCAGGATTTTACGCTGTTGTGGCGCGATCTCGAAGAAGCGGAAAAAACGGGGCATCCTCTGGATCTTTCCGTCGTTGCCGCCGCCGCGCAGAAAAGCGCCAAACAGGAAGACAACCTGATTCTTTTCGGCAACCAGGAGCTTGGCGTGGAAGGGTTGCTGAATGCCACCGGCGCACACAAGATTAAGCGCGGGGACTGGAGCAAGGGTGAGGCATCCTTCAAGGATGTGGCCCACGGCATTGCTTATCTGGCCAATAACAGCATGCTTGGCAGGTACGCTCTGGTTCTCAGCCCGGAAATCTATCTGGAATTGCAGCGCCTCCAGCCCAACGTCGGTTTGCTGGAAGTGGATCGTATCGCAAAACTGGTGGACGGACGCATCTACCCCGCCGGGCGCTTTGGAGCGGGCAAAGCCGTGCTGGTATGCGCGGAGCCGCAATATATGGATCTGGCGGTTGGCGCGGATCTGGCCGCTGGCTATCTGGAACAGAGAGACCTGAACCACTATTTCCGAATCCTGGAAACGGTGGCCCTCCGGATTAAGCAGCCCGAAGCGGTTGTGGTATTTGAATAATCTCAACAAATGGGAATAAAGCGTTTTTCGCTTGAGCCCGTCTGCCCCCTTCCAGCCTGCACGGCTGGAAGGGGGCTTTTGTATGTAACATATGTGATTCAGATCACAGAATGAGACGCTGCTTGCGCGTAGACATAGCTGACTCACGTTAGAAAGGTAGTTTGTCCAATGAGAAATATCATGGATCTTGTGAAGCGCCTCATGCCGGGATGCCGGACAACAGACATGGTTGCTCTGACGAAGATGTGGCTGGGGGGAAGCCTTGCACTGGCCGCCATTGCTCTGCTGGATCGCCATATGGGGAGCGAAAACGGCCTTCCTCTGCTGATTGGCTCGTTTGGCGCATCCGCCGTGCTGGTGTTCGGTGCGCCGTCCAGTCCTCTGGCCCGGGCGCGCAACGTGCTGGGAGGACATGTGCTTTCCGCGCTGGTCGGCGTACTTTGCGCCCGCTTGCTGACCGATATGCCGTGGCTTGCTTCCGGCTTTGCGGTAGGTACATCCATCGCACTTATGAGCATGACGGGCACCTTGCATCCTCCGGGTGGAGCGACCGCGCTTATCGCCGTAACCGGCGGGGAAAGCATCCGTCAGTTGGGCTTTTTGTATGCGTTTGTCCCGTGCTTGACGGGGGCACTGCTGCTGTTGGCAATCGCCGCGATCTTGAACGGCATCACGAAATGGAGCGGCGTGGCCGGGGCTTGCATTTCCCGAAATGGAACCGCATTCTTCAGGCCGAGCATGCTGCGGCGCATGCGACTGGTGCGCAGTCTGCGCGCGGCCCGGCTCTGAGGTTTCCGGGGCCGCGCGTCACACGATACTTTGGGGAGGGGCAATTTGAAAACGGAACTTCGACGTCCGGCGCAACGGACCTCGAGCGCGGCTGAGGAGCGTCTGACACTTCTGCGGAAATGTTTTCTTCCCGAGCCGGGAGATGCTGACGCTGAAACGGGCGAAGACGTTTTGGCCCGACTCGCCGTGGGTTCCCGAATGGAGAATTTTTTGTCCGGGGCCGTGGTTTGCCAGGACGGGGAGGAAGCCTGTACGCTGGATATCGTGGCAGAGGGGCGGGTAAAATTGTTCCGCCTTGCTGCTGACGGCAGGGAGATCGTACTGCATGCCGTGGGGCGGGGGAAGACTCTGGATGCCGCCGCCCTGTTTGGAAAAGGGCGGCGGGAAATTTCCGGGCAGGCGCTGGGGGCTGTGCGTCTGCTGCGGATAGAACGGGAAGCCGTGCTTGAGGCCGCCCGGAGGGGAGGAGCGTTTACGCTCCACCTGCTGGAGATACTTGCCGCGCGTCAGAAAATGTTCATCAACAAGGTGAGCGGAAACCAGGGGCGGACCTCGGCCCGGTGCAGGGTGTGCGGCTGGCTTGTGCATCGTGCGGATATGGAAGCTTCGCCGGTGATAGCGTGCGCCATGACGCGCGAGGTTATGGCCGGGCTGTTGGGTATCGCGCGGGAAAGCCTGAGCCGCCAGCTCCGTTCTATGGAACGGGAAGGTTTGATCCGCCTGGAATGCGGGCGCATTGCGCTGCTGAACATGGAAGAACTGCGCAGGCAAAAGGGCACCGAATAAGGTAAAACACTGCGGAACGCTGCAAGAAACTGCTATTCGCCGGGAGGGCGGAAACTATGAGTGAAAGCCGTCTGGGCCCCCTGGTTCCTGTCTTTGTCTTGCTGTCTTTTGCTCTGTCCGCCGCGCACCTGTGGCGCGCCGGGCAGGAAGGTGCGGCGGCTTTGTGCGTATTCTGGGCGCTGTGGAGCCTGCGGCGCACGGCCTGGATACGCGTGGTCACCATAATCTTGCTGTTTCTGTTGGCCGCCGAATGGTTTGTCACGGCGGGCAAACTCATCCAGATCCGCATGATGATGAACCAGCCGTGGATTCGCCTTGCCGCCATTCTGCTGGGCGTAGCCGCGTTTACGCAGATTTCGGCTGTTCTGGTCTGGGAGCGGCCCGGCCGGGCATGGTTCCACATCGGAACGGAGCGTTCAGCGATGCAGGCTGTGAGTTTTCTGCTTGTCGTGGCGATTCTTTTGCCGAGCCTGTTTTTTTCGCCCCGCCTGCTGCTGACGGAACGCCTCCTGCCCGGCTTTGGCGTGCTCCAGGTATTCGGCGCGGGGTTGTGGGGCGCATGGATTTGCGGGCTGCTTGCGGATCGTGGAAAGGCCTCTGCCGTCCGCCTGCGTGTCTGGCTGCTGTTCTCCGTGGTGTTTTTTGCGCAGTTCGCACTGGCAGCCGTCGGTTTTTCCTTTTTTTACATGAGCGGTGAACCACATATTCCCGTGCCGGGCGTGATCATCAGCGGCGCTGTGTACCGTGGAGCGGGCAGCTTCATGATGATCCTGTTCCTTGTGTCCGTTCTGCTGGCCGGTTCGGCCTGGTGCAGCCATTTATGCTACTTCGGTTCCTGGGATGCCCGGGCCGCTTCCGGGGCGTGTTCTGCGGTGCGCCCTGCGCCGCATCCGCATCCTCTGCGCTGGCGTGTGCTTTCTCTTGCACTGATTTGCTGTGGGGCACTGCTTCTGCGCCTGACGGACGCGCCTGTCCTGTATGCCGTGGCGGGCGGTGTGGTTCTTGGCGTGATCATGGTTCCTGTAAGTCTGTTCATCAGCCGCAAGCGGGGTTATGCCGTCTATTGCACCATGATTTGCCCGTTGGGTTTATTCTCCTGCCTGGTGGGAAGGATTTCCCCCTGGCGCATACGGCGGACGGAGCGTTGCATATTGTGCGGAGCCTGTACGCGGGCTTGCCACTATGGCGCGCTGGATAGAGAGCGGCTGGAGGCCGAAGGGCCGGGCTTGTCCTGTACCCTGTGCCGGGCTTGTCTGGCGGCTTGCCCGCGCGGCGGGCTGGGTATGAGCTGGGCGGGCAGAGGCGCAGAGGGAGGTGCGGAGCGGGCGTTTGTGACGTTGATTTCCGCCATGCATGCAGTGTTTCTGTTCTCGGCCATGGTGTAGGCACAAATACAAGACAAGGCCCCTTCCGATCCGGAAGGGGCCTTGTCTTATACAATCTTATAAAAAACCGTTGTTACTTTACCGGGTCCTTTCTCGCCCCCAGTTCTTCTTCCAGCAGGGAAGGCGGCGGGCATTCGGTTGCGACAAAGTTGCACAGCAGGTAGTGCCCGTCGCGCTTGATGATCTTCAGCCAGCAGATGGTCAGCAGGAGCACCGGCAGGGCCATGAGCGCACCGGAAAAGTTGCCGAAGATCTTGGCTACGCCAAGGCCGCCGATGGACAGCAGGCCAAGGGCAAGCAGCGCCTGTACGAGGGCCCAGAACGAACGGTGCCAGCGGGCCGGGTCGTCATCCACGCCCATGCGGGTGGTGGCCACGGAAGAGACGACGTAGCAGCCGGAGTCCACAGAGGTAGCCAGGAAGATGGTGGAGAAGGCGCAGTACACCAGCATGACAACCTTGCCGAAGGGCAGGGTATCAAGCACGGCCATCATGGCCGCAGGGGCGCCGGATTCCTTGAGGATGCTCACGGCGTCGATGATGCCGTGGTACTGGGCATACAGGGTGTAGGAGCCAAACACGCCGTGGATGAGGAAGCCGCCCGCGCAGGTGCCGGCCATGCCCCAGCCGATGACTTCACGCACGGTGCGGCCGCGCGAGATACGGGCGATGAACAGCCCCATGAAGGGACCGTATCCCGCCCAGAACAGGGCGTAAAAAATGGTCCAGTCCTTGGGGAAGGTGCTCTCGTTGAAGGGCGAAGTCCAGAAGGTCATGTTCCAGAAGTTGCCGAGCATCTTGCCGAAGGCGTTGGTGAAGATGTCAAACAGGGCGGCGGTGGGGCCGCAGATCGCGCCGTAGGCCACCATGGACAGAGCGATGATCACGTTGAGGTCGGAAAGACGCTTGATGCCCTTGTCCAGGCCCATCCATACGCTGCAGCCCGCGATGCAGGCGCTGACGAACAGAATGGAGATTTGCATGCCGAAGGAGGGTTTGAGGCCGAATACGGCATCCAGAGCGGCTTCCACCGTAGGCAGGGAAATGCACATGGTCACGGCGGTGCAGAACAGCAGGCCGACGATGAAGAAGATATCTGTGATACGCCCGAGGGGACCGTTGGTCTGCCTGCCCAGAACAATCTCAGAGGCGGCGCTGATGCGCAGTACGGGCTTGCGGCGGATATGGAACATGTAGGCGATGGGCAGGGCGGTGATGAAATAGGTGCACCATGCGTTCGGACCCCAGTGCAGCAGCAGATAGGCCAGTGCCCAGTCAAAGGACTGCGTGCTCATGGGTTCGGCATACTGGGCGGGAATGAGGATGTCCCACAGCGGTTCGATGATTGACCAGAACATCACCGCGCCGGCCACGCCGGAACAGAAAATCATGGCGACCCAGGAATGCAGGGAATACTGAGGCTTTTCATCCGGCTCGCCGAACTTGATGTCGCCGTAGCGGCTACAGGCGAAGTAGATGCACAACCCGATAAGGCCGACGGTGATCCACAAGTACAGAGCGCCGAACTTGGCGGCAAAGGGCTGGTAGATGGCCCCGATGATTTCTTCGGACGCCTTGGGGTAGAGCAGCATGGGCAAGCTGATCAGCAGAATGCAGAGAACGGCTGGCCAGAAAATGCTTTTTTCCGGTCGCAGGTCATTTGCCTGTGTATTGTGGGGCTCGGTCGACATGAGATCCTCCTCAATAGGGGTGAAGGGCATGGGGAAAGCAATTATTTTCTTAAAAGCAATCATTGTGCCAAAAGGTACAGTGGTGGGAATGCCTATAATCAGGAGCTTGCCGAGCTATAAAAGAAACATGATTCCTAAAGAGCGACAGAATTGTCGTGACTGGTGACAAAATGTGTTTTTTAAAAAAAGATAAATAATAATAGGATAATATGCTTTTTTATGGATTGTAACGACATTTTTGTCGCATTTTTTTGTACCCTCAAGTAAAAAGCTTTGTGCTGATACTTGTGTTTTTAGGATCAATCTTTGGCCTTGCGGCAGTTCCTGGGTGAAGCTGTCTGCACTCATCTGCTTCCATGCTTGCCGCTTGCCTGCGGATTTCTGGCAAACACCGCAACTTTTGTTCAGCTCTTTGCCGAGATGGCTTTGGGGATGTTTTAAGTGACAATTATGGTTCGGCAGTGCTCTTGAAAGCGTCTGGCACGTTTTTTGGATAAGGAAAAACATCCGGATTCTGAGTCCCCCGATTGTCACGTTATCTTCATATCTTTTGTGCAAGGAGAATACATATGGCCGCCAAAGCAAAACGTGCCGCTCTTATTGGCTACGACTGCCTCATTCCCAAACGTCTTGAAGCCATGCTCGCCCAGGGCGGTCTGGATAACTTCCGCAAGTTCATGGCTGAGGGTAGTTTTATTCCTGAAGGCTACAATCTGCCCACCGTGACCCCGCCTTCCTGGGCTACCATCTGTACCGGCGCGTACCCCCGCACTCACGGTGTGGAAGACTATTACTACTACCATGAAGGTCGTAGCCTCGATTACAAGGAAACCACGCAGGCCTTCGGTTCCGATATCCTTACCGCCCAGACCATCTGGGACGCCTGGGACAAGGAAGGCAAGAAGTGCATCGTGGTGAACTATCCCATGTCCTGGCCGTCGCATATGGAAAACGGCATTCTGGTCATGGGGCAGGGCCTTTCTCCGGCGGAAACCCGCTGGCCCCTGCACGGCAACGAACACAAGGAATTTTTGGCTTCCGAGAGCGTGATCTCCTCGGATTTCTACCCTATGGGTGTGCAGTGCCGCTTTGATGACGCTACGGGCTGGAAGAATCTGCCTGAATGTGATGAGCCGCTGGAAATTGAAGTGAAGATGCACTTCAAGGAAGCTGTTGAACCTGTGGAAGATCAGGTGTGGTACGGCCTGACCTGGGAAAGCGGCGACGACGGTTACGACATGTTCGCCCTCTGCCCGGAAAAGGATTATTCCAAGGCGTTTTTCACTATCAAGAACGGCGAATGGAGCGGCCCGGTTCAGCACGACTTCACGATTGTGGCCGACGGCCGCACGGAAAAGGGCGTGTTCCGTTGCAAGCTGATGCAGCTTTCCGACGACGCGGAAGAGTTCAAACTGTACGTTTCCGGCATTGCGGGCCGTATCGGTTTCATTGCCCCGGCTGAAGCGGCGAGCCAGATCGACTTCTCCAAGCACATCACTGCCAACGACATCGGCCTCGTAGCCTATATGCACGGCATTATCGATACCGATACCGTGTGCGAACTGGTGGAATTCCATAGCGCCTGGCTTTGGAACACCATTGAATCCCTGCTCAAGGCCAACCCGGATTGGGATCTGTTCTATATGCACTCCCATCCCATCGACTGGTTCTATCACGGCTGGCTGAGCGAACTCGACAGCAAGGACCCGGAAGTGCGCGCCAAGGCGGAAAAGATGGAACGCCACATCTATAATGTGGAAGACCGTCTGCTCGGCAAACTCATGGACATCATGGGTGATGAAACTCTGATCTGCGTGTGCTCTGACCATGGTGCCACGCCCATGGGGCCGATTCTCAACACCGCCCACGCGCTCAAAGACGCCGGGCTGTGCTCCTACGAACCCAAGAAGTCCGAAAACTACTGGGATATCTACGAAGAAACCGAAGGGTTCAACTATGTGCTGGATGTGAGCAAATCCAAGGCTGTGCCCCAGCGCTACATGTTCGTGTATGTCAACCTTAAGGGCAAATATCCCGGCGGCATAGTGGAGCCGGAAGATTATGAAAAGGTGCGCGACGAGATCATCGACGCCCTGCTGGATTACAAGCACCCTGACACCGGCGAACGGCCCGTGCTGCTGGCGGTACGCAAGGAAGACGCCACTGTGTTTGGCATGGGTGGCGCGCAGGCGGGCGACGTGGTATACGTGCTCAAGCCCGAATATATGGCTGAACACGGTTACGGCATGCCCACCGGGGAGTCCGGCTGCGGCAGTCTGAAGAACCTGCTCATGTTCCGTGGCCCGAACATTAAGAAAGGCTACCGCTATACCCGTCCGCGCTGGCTGGCCGATATCGTGCCCACGCTGTGCTATATCACCGGCAACCCTGTTCCGGCTGACGCCGAAGGCGCTCCCATCTACCAGATTATGGAAGACCCCAATCTGGTGAAGTAGGCGCTTCCGTACCAGGATTATGTTGGCTGGTTCTCAGGCGGAAAGGTATTACGTCGCAGATGCCTCAGACCCTCCGCGACGTTTTTGAATCGAGCCGGGGGCACGCGCGCCCTCGGCCCGGACAACAAATATATTGAACAACTCCCTCTGATTCAGAGGGAAGTATAGAGGAAAGCATCATGGCTGAAAAGAAAGCGATACTCGTTCTTGCCGATTCTCTTGATCTCAACGCCTCCGGTGAGGCGTTGGATGCCCTGCGCAAAAAGGCCGCCCTTCTGCCTAACGCCGATTGCGCCGGACTGGCCGCTCTGGCGGAAAAGTTGGGTGCGGTGAAGGCCGACGCCTCCGGTATTCAGGCCGCGCTGGATGGGGCCAAGGGTGATTCCGTACTGGTTGTGGCCGAGGGCGACGCCCTGGCCGCCGCGCTGGAAGCAGCTGATCGCCGCACCCTGGTGATCGTGGCTACCAGCAAGGGCGCAGCTTTCTACGGCCTGGCGATCAACGCCAAGGTGGGCACGGTGGAACGCGCGGTGAACGCGCAGGACATCGCTGTGACCATCGCCACCATCGCGGATCTGCCCGTGGAAGAAAGCTGCACCGGAGGGATCATCTATCAGGTGATGAAGAATCCCAACCTCAAGCTGGATGAAATCCGCAAGCTCAAAGAAGCGTTGATGCGTATGGAGTCCGTGATCCAGCGTGACAACCGCGAACCCTGGGACAAGCACGACTGCGCGTAAACCGCATTCACAGAACTTTTGAGACAATCCTCAAGCCTCCGGTCTTTACCAAGATCGGAGGCTTTTTACGTATGTAAAACATTCTGGATAGTTCAAACATAAATTGCCCGGGGACTCGATGGCCATTGCCGGGATGTATATTGCTTTAGGTACGCATTTTGCTATTCTTTACAAGAGTAAAAAAATGCGTAGTGCCGCCAATAATATTGGCAGTACAGGGGGACACTGTACAGGTGAAACAAAAAGGAAAGGAGACTTTCATGAGCAGCCTGCCGGATGAACTGATCGAACGCTTGCGTGAAAAGTTGGGGGCACATGCTGTCAATAAGGATAATGAATGGCAGTACACTGTGGAAATGGAAGGTTTTTTGCTCATGGTGCATCATCTGGAGGATGCCGAACAGATTTTGTTGAGCACCTGCGTGGCCCCGCTTGCCCGGGAGAGCCGGGAAGAACTCTGTCTGACTCTGCTCAAGGGGCAGTATTTTTTTCAGCACACCGCCGGGGCCACGCTTGCCGTGGATGGTGAAGCATCCTTCATCGTCCTGCAGGCCGTGTATTCCCTCCGCCTTCTGACGGCAGACAGTTTTATTCTTACCGTGGAGCGCTTCATGCAGGCGGCCGAATACTGGCGCGGCAAATGTACCGGTGCGCTGGAAAATGCTCCGGAAGACGCCGCCGTATCTCAGGCTCTACTGAACGGCGGCCTGCGAGTCTGATGCAGGTATCTGTTTCTCCCCAGTTGGGTAAAAGCTGCGGGCCGGAACTTTGCGCCTTGGCTTTGTTGTTTTTGTATGAAACCGGATTTTGCATCTGGAGGCATGTATGAGCCCCATTGGACCATCTTTGCTTGATTTTTCCCGTGTCGCCGCCGGTGTTTCCGAGAATTCCACGATAAAGGTTTCCGGGCAGAATGTGCGTGGCACAAAACTGCCCACGTGGGCTTCGACCAATCACGCCAGCATGGCGGCTTTTATAGGAGCTTTGCGGAACGAATTCGGCAGTGGCATAGCTGACGCCACTGCCGCCCGGCTGCACACGGAATTGGGAAGAGATCGCCCTCTGACTGCGCGCATGGTTCGCGAAAGTATTGATAATGCAGTGCGTATGGCCCAGAGCGGGTTGAACGGGCGGGACAAATTTCTTTCCGACATCGACCCGCAACATAGCTTTGCCGCTGCCTTTGACACTGCCGTCGCTCCACTGCGGGACAGACTTGATGCGGAAGGCCTTGCCGAGCTTCGCAAGGCCATGAAACAGGAAATTGTCACGCGTTTTCCTCCTGGGGCCGACAATGCGGGAGACCCTGCAGCTCTCGCAGAGTTCATGAGCAGACGCAGTTCCGTATGTCATTTCTGTTCGCGTATGCTGGAGCTGCCAATAGTCGGACAGGGAGGAGCACGCCCCGGGGATCTTGTGAACATGGCCTTGCGGATGGGAGTGAATACGGAATACGGGGGCTTTCTGTACCAGGCCCTGCCGGCCATGCGGGCCTTGCAGCCGCAGGGCGAGTTGAAGCCCGAAACCATATGGCAAGGGCTTTTCCATGAGGTCCCGCCCGAGGGGACGCCCATGCAGGGAACCGCGTTCAGCGACGCTCTTGCGCGGCGGTTGGACGCGCATCTGGAAAGCCTCTCCCCCGGCAAGGGTGCGGTTGTGCGTGACCTGTGCGAACATATGCCACTGGACAAGGCAAGAGAAATCGCCGCCACGGGCAGAGGCGTGACCATGAGCGACCTGTCCGTTCCCGGACTTTCACTGCGTGTGGGACTGACTTCCGCTTACTCCGGCGAGCGGCTGATGGCCCGCGACATGGG
>JAEXGX010000286.1 GCA_023450535.1 Pseudomonadota bacterium
CAGAAATACCGCCTCCCATCAGAAATTCTTTCCCATGCTCCATGGCCATAGTCGCCATATGCTGAGCGATCTCAAAAACTTTATCAGAGTTGACGGCATCGCGCCCCCAGCCCATAGAACCGATGAAATCCACTCTTCCGAGCGTGATGCCTTGCAACATTTTGGCCTCAGGCGTGCGCAAAATATCCTGCAAGCATTCATATCCTTTAATTGTTTCTATATTAATAAAGAACTTCATCTGCTCCAGTTCATCAGAAGGGAACTCTTTCTGAATTGCCTGAATAAATTTTTGCATGGCATAAGCAGATTCTATCATGGGAGCGACTATTTTTCGCACCCCCAACACCCGCGCGTCATGAATATCTTTTCGAGCCTCACAACCGCCTATTTTGAGCGAAATAGGAAGGCCAGCCCTGTCTGCTATCGATTTGAAGCGCAAAGCGTCGTCCAGAAGTGCTCCTTCATCTTCAAAAGACAGCTTTAATCCAGAAACATTATATTGTGCTTTCAATTCTAAAAGTATCTCTATCATTTTAGTTTCTAAATTTTCCATCTCTTTTCTCCTCTTCTCTCGATAATTTGTGTATATCTATCGATCAGATGTCAGCAACGAAATATCAATTTTATCCTTAATACTACGGTAATAGTCACATAAATGATTTATGGAAACTTCTATTGGAGTAAATTCAACTTCTGAAAATTCATTTCGTAATCGTTTATTATTTCCGTAATAATCAAATCCATATCCTTTGTTTTCTATATTAATACCTACGTTAAACATGGAAGAAACTGTTTGAGCAATATCTTTCAGAGATATGTACCCGTCTGGAACAATATTATAAGAATGGTATTTGACATCATTTTTTATAAAAAAATCAATAATTTCAGGAAGATTATTCACATCAAGATAACTAAACCGCCTGTTCTGCCGCAGAGTTATAGGCAAGCCGAATAAGCTTTTGCAAATTGCATTGGAAATGAAACGGATACTGTAGTCCTCGTACTTTCCAAATATGCCGAAAATATTGAGATCAATGAATCCAGGCAACTCTTCAATGCGCTTTGCCACCACGTACTTGCACAAGCTATGCTCGTCCTTGCCCATGTTCCGGAATCTGTCTTCCTCGCTTACACCGGCGTTATTGGCCGCTACATCATAGATTGCTCCACTGCCGAAATTTATAAGCTTGCCGAAACGTTCCCTCTGTCTGGCCAGATTCTCAAACATGCGCACGTTGGTGTAGAAAAGCTGTGAGTGATCCGGCGCATTCCTGTGCCCGGGCTTGACTGCCGCGTGCAAAACCACGTCGAATTCATGAGTGCGAAAGTATTCGTCTACGTTTTGCGTATCGACCAGATCCAGTTCGGCATGGCTTGGGGCGACGAGTTCATAGGCATCCTTGAGAAAGGATTCCCGGAGATTTCTCCCAATGAAACCGGAACCGCCGGTCAGCAGAATCTTTTTCATCTGCGTTCCCTGCCCGCCACAAAATCATGAATATGCCGTGAAATCTGCATCATGTCGCGTTCATCGACATTCTGGGCCACCCCGACCCAGAATGTATTGTTCATGATGAACTCCGTGTTGGGGAGCATGGCATAATGTTCCTCGCCGAGTTGACTGGAGAGAATCCGCTCTGACAAAGCGATCCGCAGGGGGATATCGTTGTCCGTCATCATTGGCTGGCGCAGCAGATTCCCGGCAAAAAGCTGGCGGGTGCCCACTCCGTGGGCTTCCAGATATTCCACCAATTCCTGCTTGGTAAAAGGTGCTTCCGGGCGGACGGAAAGAAGAAAACCGAACCAGGAAGGCTCGCAGCTTGCGTTGTTCCGAGGAAGGATCAGGCTTTCCCCCAGATCGTCCAGTTGCTCCAGCAACACACGCGCGTTGTTTCTGCGTCGTTCCAGAAAACCATCCAGCTTCTTCAGCTGTTCCAGCGCAAGAGCGGCCTGCCAGTCTGTAATTTTGAGATTGTAGCCAATGTGGGAATAGGTATATTTGTGATCGTACCCGAAGGGGAGCTTGCCCAACTGCATCCGGAAGCGTTGCTTGCAGCTGTCGTCGTGGCCGGGTTGACACCAGCAGTCTCTGCCCCAATCCCGCACAGACATGAGAATACGGTACAGAAGAGAATCATTGGTGCATACGGCACCGCCTTCTCCCATGGTCATATGATGGGCGGGATAAAAACTGAATGTCCCGATATGGCCCACGGTTCCGGCATAGCGCCCTTTCCAGCGGGCACCCAGAGCATCGCAACTGTCTTCAATCAGCCACAGGCCATGCCGCTCACACAGAGCAGCCACAGCATCCATGTCATACATGGCGCCCAATGTGTGCGCGAGAAAAATTGCTTTGGTGCGCGGCGTAATAGCCGCTTCCACCTGTGCAAGTTCCGCGTTGTATGTCTCCAGCTCCAAATCCACAAACACAGGCACCAGCCCGTTCTGGATAATGGGATTAACCGTGGTAGGAAAGCCCGCCGCCACGGCGATAACCTCATCACCGCCCCGAAGGCGTCGCTCTCCCAGTTTCGGGGAAGTCAGGGCTGTGAGAGCAAGGAGGTTGGCGCTGGAACCGGAGTTGGTCGTCAGGGCATAACGCGCACCCAGCTTACGGGCAAAAGCTTTTTCGAATTCGGCATTGAACCGTCCCGCAGTCAGCCACATGTCCAGAGAAGCGTCGATCATGGCGCATAATTCTTCCGCTCCCAGGGATTTGCCGGAAACGGGAATATAATCAGCCCTGCGGCTTCCGGGGTGGGCCACGTCATAATATTCCCGGGCCAGAGACATGATTTCTTCCCGAATCTGTTCCGCACTTCTCATGCTTAATGTCCCGCCTTTTTCTGGTATTCCCGAATCTGGGCAACCGTGAATTTCCGCATGTCTTCGCCGTCATAGAAGCGGCGGTACCAGTCTACTGTTGAGGCAATGGCTTCTTCCGCATTATATGCCGGAGTCCAGCCAAGCACGCGCCCGGCCTTTTCGATATTCAGGGTGAGCAAAGCGGCCTCATGCAGATTGTCGCGCTTATGCACAAACATCTCGCCCCGCCCGTAGTGCCGGATAATTCGTTCGGTTACATCCGCAACCGTCAGTGCGGCATTCTCATATGGGCCGAAATTGAAGGCTTCAGCGTACTTTTTTCCTTCACAATACAGTTTTTCAGCCAGCAACAGATAGCCGGATAAAGGTTCCAGAACATGCTGCCAGGGACGAATGGCAAAAGGGTTGCGAATTTCGATCTTTTCACCACGATTGATCGCGCGCACACAGTCCGGCACAAGGCGGTCTAATGCCCAGTCCCCACCACCAATGACATTGCCCGCCCGGGCAGTAGCCAAGGCATACCCTTCAGTCATCAGAAAGGAGCGCCTGTAGGAAGAGGAAAGTATTTCCACACACCCCTTGGAAGAGGAATACATGTCGTATCCACCCAGAGGTTCATCTTCCTTGTAGCCACGCGCCACTTCCCTGTTCTCGTAGCATTTGTCGGTAGTGACATTGACAAATGCGTGCACGCTTCCACAGGCACGGGCCGCCTCCAGCACATTAAGCGTCCCCATGACGTTGGTTTCATACGTGAGCACCGGCTCCGCATAAGAAAGCCGAACCAGAGGCTGCGCCGCGAGATGAAACACGATTTCAGGCCGTACCCGTTCAAACGCCTCCCTCAAGGATTGGGGGTTACGTATATCTGCGAAGATAGTCGGGCAAATGCCGCCGATATCAAGAACATCAAACAGGGCAGGTTCGGTCTCCGGCTGCAGGGCATACCCTGTAACTTCGGCTCCCAGCTCATGCAGCCACGCCGCCAGCCATGAGCCTTTAAAACCCGTAATGCCCGTAAGAAGAATCTTCTTGCCGGAATAAGACTCCGTGAACATCAATTAATCCTGCCAGTGCTTCCAGGGGGCTTGCCCCCTGTCCCACAACGAATTGAGATCCTGCTTGTCTTTCAGCATGTCCATAGGACGCCAGAATCCTTCATGGCGAAAGGCTGCAAGTTGCCCGTCACGGGCCAGCCCTCGAAGAGGTTCCTGTTCCCATATGATCCCGTCGCCGTCGGGGATGTAGTCGAATATGCCGGGTTCCAGCACGAAAAATCCGCCGTTGATCCAGCTCCCACCCGCCTTGGGCTTTTCCTGAAAGGAGGTCACCATATCGGCCTCGTCAACCTGTAATGAGCCGAATCGCCCTTCAGGCTGCACGGAAGTCAGCGTGGCCAGCTTGCCGTTCTTTTTGTGAAATTCCAGCAACCGGGTAAGGTCAACATCCGCCACGCCGTCGCCATAGGTCAGCATGAATGTTTCGCCGTCCACATATTCCCTGGCACGGAGGATACGACCACCGGTCATAGTATCTTTGCCCGTATTCACCAGAGTCACCTTCCACGGTTCCACATGCCTGTGGTGTACGGAGACGTTGTTGCTTTCCAGATCAAAAGTGACGTCGGCATTGTTCATGAAATAGTTCATGAAGTATTGTTTAATCACTTCATGCTTATATCCGCACAGCACCACAAATTCATTGAACCCGTGGCAGGCATAAATTTTCATGATGTGCCAGAGTATGGGCCTGCCGCCGATCTCCACCATGGGTTTGGGACGAACGGACGTCTCCTCGCCCAGGCGCGTCCCCAGCCCTCCGGCCAGAATCAGGACTTTCATTGCTTTCCCTTCCTGTCCTTTGTTTTGGATCCCTTAGGGCGCCCTCGTTTTCGTTTCTCAACCTCAACTTTGCCTGAACCTTGCACTCCCGCACGCCGCCGCATCAAGGTCAGGGCGAGCATGTCGCCCACAGTCAGAAAAAGATCCGCAGACGTCGGTACGGACAAGGCGGATTGCACGGTGGAAACATCTCCTGGCCCCTGTAATGCAAGCAAAGCGGATGCCCGTTTCTCAATCTCTGCGTGTTTGCCCCAGACAATGGGGCATAAACGCGTGCTTCTTTCTGCAGCACGAAACAAGAGATCGAGTTTTTCCTCCGTCCGCGCATCAAGAAACGTGACCAGGGCATCATCGCCGGATAAAGAGCAAAAATCACCGTCGGCCAGCTCTTCCAGAGAAAAGTAACAGGCTGGTGTCCCTGTGGAGGAAAATCGCCCTGCCAGCCAACGGGCAAGATGCCTGCTGCCTCCCATCCCAACGACGGCAATTTTCCCTTTGGCCTGCTCAAGACAGTCAACAAAGCGAACAAGATCCGCTCCCAATGAAGCTGCAACAAGGCGCAAAACTTGCGCCTGCCTGCGCAGAATATCCCCCGCAAAACAAAGTTCTTTTGATGCGTCCGAACTTAGAGTGCCCATACCTCTCACCCCTTGAAATCAGCGCAACTTCCGGAAATTAAATAAAAAGCTCCGGCTGCGGGGACACCGCAGCCGGAGCTGAAATACGGAAAAAAAAGACGCTGCCTGGCGCTTATCTTACGAGAGAGAGAGAGAGAGAGAGAGAGAGAGAGAGAGAGAGAGCGCGGGAGCCACCGCCTTTTTGACGTCCATTATGGGATTCGCGGTATCGCAAAAAGGAATTGATGGCAAGCCACACCGATATTCGGGAAATATTTTCATCTTCTGGCGGGCGAAATATTCCTTATAATCTTGCAATAAGCGAAATATATCTTTCATATAGGCACAATTCATGCAATCAATAAATGTTCTCATTTATACCTCGTGACGCTTAACACTCTAAATCTATATAGATCACAACCAAAAAAATTAGAATTATGAGCGCATAATACTCGACTATTATAAAATATCATATAGTTAAAAAAACTATGATCTAAAAAATGTATAATTTTTATATCATAAAATTTTTCTTTGTACATTCTATAAAATATTCTGTTAAATACCATTAATAATAATTCAATCCAGCAAAATATAAATATATAATTTTATAATATCAAAAAAATAATTATTAAATATATGCACATTATGTTCCGATCTAATCGTCTGCACTCCTCTATACATGCAATACAAAAAAATTCATGCACAACCACTCCCTTTAAATTTAAAGGAATACCAGATTATTTTTTTCTGACACGTCAAACTATTTTCTTATATTAAAAAATCATATGTTTTTATAAATTATGGCTCTCGCCAGCAACGCAAACGTGTCTTAATATCATCGGTAATCCACAACCTTACCGAGGGATTACCGATTATATTCAGACACGTTTGCGTTTTATTGCGATTTTTCAAAACGAGAAGTTCTGCTTGCCTACCAAGTACGTGAAGGATGTTAAGGGGTCATTATATTTCGGGGACGCAACATGTGGCTAAAGGCGGCAACCGGCACGCTTTCCATCAAGCAGCGCATGCTTGAGAAGGCCATTTTCCGCCCCAAGGCTGGAACCGATGACATGGACTTCCGGAACAATGCCCTGCAGGCTCTCGGTCAAGGCAGTATCCGGAACCTGAGGCATAAGCACCATGACGCTGTCGCAGGGGACAAGCTTCTGCGTGCCGTCTTTCAAACGGACCCTGACCCCATCCTCGGTAATGGCTTCGGCTCTGCTTTCCGTGAGAACTTCCACGCCCTTTTTACTGAACCACGGCCCGATGCGCTGAAGGAATCTTTCAGGAATACCGCCGCCGATAGAGGCGCTTTCCTCAATGATGGTTACGTCACGGCCGCGCTTTTTCAGAAACACCGCGCCCTGCACGCCTTCGATCTGACCGCCCAGCACGACCACCCGTTTGCCGATGGGCAGGAAGACATGAGTCAGTTTCTCCAATACCCGGGGGCCGAACAGGCGCATGGGCAATTTCACCTGTCCGGCAAGCCCCTTAATGATAGAAACACGGGAGCTGTGGATGCCCGGGATCTCGGGTACCGCATAAGGGCTGCTGGTGGCGATGACGACAGCGTCCGGCTGTTCCTTTCGCACGATCTCTGCCGTGACCATGACGCCCAGACGGAGCTTGACAGGCAATTTGCCGATTTGCGCGGTCAGATACTCATAAATGGGAAGAACGTTTTCCACAGCGCAACCCTTTATCATGGATGCCAGCCGGATACGTCCGCCAAGCTGGGCTTCCTTTTCATACAGGGTTACATCGTGCCCACGCAACGCGGCTACGCGAGCCGCTTCCATGCCCGCAGGGCCTCCGCCGATAATCATGACCTTTTTCTTCCGGGTTGCGGGGCTCATGTCCAATTCCTTGTCCCTGCCCAGCGAAGGGTTCACACGGCAGATACGGGGCTGGGTAACAGGATCTTCACAACTGGCGCAGCGGGTGCAGCGCACAATATCCTCAAAGCGCTCCTCGCGGACCTTGTTGGGAAATTCAGGATCGGCCCAGAGGGTACGGCCCAGCCCGATGATATCGGCGTCACCCTCATTCAGAACACGTTCGGCAAGATCCTCGTTCATGCGCCCGGCAGTAATAACCGGCACATGGGCCACCTTTTTGATATAACTGGCAGAATCGGTCCAAAGCCCCTTGTGACGGTAGATATCCATGTAAGGTTCCATGAAGTCTTCCGGCTCGGGATAGGGGAAATAGTCGGGGCAATAGCGAAAAGGCATGGTACCGTAACCGTAACCGGCCACGTTGAGGAACTGTGCCCCGGCTGCTTCAAAAGCCTGGGCGTTCTCCAGGGCTTCTTCGAGGGTAATACCTTTTTTCGCTCCATATTCACGGCCGTTCATACGGATGCCAAGAACAAAGCCGGGACGGCAAAGCTTGCGGGCTTCCTGCAGAATTTCCCTGACAATACGGGTACGGTTCTCCACATTCTGGCAACCGTATTCATCATCCCTGCGGTTCCATACCCGGCTGACAAAGCTGTTGAGAAAGTAGCCGTGCGCCACATGGACTTCCATGCCGTCGAAGCCGCCCTTGTCCGCGCGGACAATGGACTCGACAATTCGCTCCTGCATTTCATGAATTTCGCTGATGCTGAGGCCGCGGCAGGGGTTTCCGTTGGGCGGAGGCATGGGAATTTCATTCACGTCAAGCGAGGAAGACGATATGGGCAACTGGCCGAGACGAGGCCAGGCGGCAGGCCCGGAATGATGGAACTGCGCAAATATCCTGCATCCGTGCGCCTGAACGCGCCCGGTCAATTCCTGAAGGCCGGGAATGAATCTGTCGTCATAAAGGCCCAAATAGATGCCGGGCGTGGCCTCAATGGCACAGCCGCCTACGATGACCGCAGCCGCACCGCCTCTGGCAATATTTTCATACAGGTCAATCCCCCTGCTTCCGTTGGCACTGCCGTCTTCATTCCACAGCCAGGTGGACTGCCCGGTCTTGACGATGCGGTTCTTCAGTATGCATTGCGGCGTAATGGTGATGGGGGAGAACAGCTTTGGATGTTTCATCAAAAAATCCTTTATGGTTGAAGCCTCCCCTTCTGGGAAGGGTAAGCGCAATTCACTTGCGGCGTAGCCACCCGATGGGCGGCCTACAGGGCCGAGCCTGTAGCCTGCAGGGCATACGGGCTCGGACAGCAAAACAAGCTCCGGCTTCAGGCGTGAAATTTGAAGGCCCAAACATCGTGTCCAGGCCATGTATGATTTCAATAGTGAACTGCTCTAAAGTTGGACGCCGACGGTCCGGCCTTCGGCAATGGCATGGACGATGAGGCTGGAAGCCGCGCCGTTGGCGGAACCGATAACATACACTTCAGAAACCAGGTTGCGGATACGGTCGGCCAGAGTATGATCGGGGGTCTGCCTTGTCAGAACCAGGACAAAATCGGACTCCCGGCAGCAGTCGCGGCCTTGGGCATCATGGTAGTGCACCCCCTCCTTGTCGATGGACCGGAGAGTAATGCCCGTGCTGATGGGTACGTCCTTCTTCCTGAGCCAGTCCGCAGCCCGTTCCATGTAGCGGGGGGGGATGCCTTCGCCGATATGGTCGGAAGCCTCCAGAATGGCCACATCCTTGCCGCGCTTCTTCAGAAAGACAGCGCCCTGGATACCTTCGATCTGGCCGCCGATGATAGTGATACGGGAACCGATCGGCATGGCCAGCTTACTGAGTTCATTCAGCCGGTCGGGGCCGAATATACGAAGCGGCAACGCGGCCAGCTTCGACATGGTCTTGACGCCCTGCACGTTCCATCGCCGTATGCCGGGAATGTCCGGAAGCGCGTAGGTTCCGCCCGTGGCCACAATTACCGCATCCGGCCTTTCCCCGGCGATGAGTTCCACCGTTCCGCTGGTGTTCAGACGCACATCGATACCGGAACGCTCGGTGACCTGCCGGGAGAGATAACGTATGACCGGTTTCACGTCTTCCACTTCACTGCCCTTAATCATGGACGCAAGGAAAAGACGCCCCCCAAGGCGGGAGCCTTTTTCCACCAGTGTGACGGCATGGCCGCGCAGAGAGGCAACCCGTGCGGCTTCCATGCCTGCGGGGCCGCCGCCGATGACCATAACCTTTTTGAATTTCCCGGCCGGTTCAATGGCCAGTTCTCTTTCACGTCCCATGGCGGCATTGACGCGACAGCGACGCGCGCCGCGGGGCGGGTCCTCACATGTGGCGCAGCGCGTACAGCGTACGATATCCTCTATACGCCCCTCCCTGACTTTATTGGGGAATTCGGGATCGGCCCACAAGGTGCGGCCAAGAGCGACAAGATCGGCCTTGCCCTGCGACAGGATGCGTTCCGCCTTGTCTTCATCCATACGCCCCACCGCGACAACCGGCACCTTGACCACCTTCTTGATTTCTTCAGCGCAGCAGGCATACACGCCGTCCCCCCTGTATCTGTCCATGTAAGGCTTCATGTGGTCTTCCGGTTCGGGATAGGGGAAGTAGTCCGGTACATAGGTCATGGGCAGGGGACCGAAACCATAGCCGGAAACGCTGATATAGCAGGCGCCGGCCTTTTCCAGAATTCTGGCGATCTCCCTTGATTCCTCAAGGGTCATAGCGCCTTTCGCACCATATTCTTCACCGTTGATGCGCACGCCAATGGGGAAATCCTCCCCACAGCGTTCGCGTATGCCTTCAATGATCTCCACCATGAGCCGGGTGCGGTTTTCAAAACTCTGAATACCATACCGGTCGCTTCTTCTGTTCCAGACGCGGCTGAGGAAACTGGCCAGGAAATAGCCGTGGGCGCCATGAACTTCCACCCCGTCGAAACCGGCCTCCCTGGCGCGTGCAGCCGCGTCGATATAGCGGCGCTTGTGTTCTTCGATTTCCTCCAGAGAAAGTTCGCGTGTGGCATGAAGATAAGGAAGCGGAGAAGCCATCTCCTCCTGTTCCAGACGCGAAGGGCCAAACGGACGCCCTCCCTTGTCATCGCTGGGAGAGGACGGGCCGGTATGGTGGAACTGACAGAACACCGGGCAATTGTGTCTGTGCATCCTTTCCACAAACTTTTTCATGCCGGGCAGATACTTGTCGTCGTAAAGCGCCCCGTAGACACCGCCCGGATGGGCCGGATACCAGAGAATGCCCGCCAGAATGATCAGCCCCACACCGCCTTTCGCGATGCTTTCGTAAAAATCGATGACGCGATCCGACATGAAATAGTCGTCACCCCAATACATGGTGGACTGGGGCGACTTGATCATACGATTTTTGAGGATCAGCGTATCTGTCAGCTTGAGAGGCGACAAAAGTGTTTTGTGATACACGTGGCATGCTCCGTTTAGTATTGATTACTTATGCGGAAGGAACAAAGGGGGAATCATATTTTTTGTCGAACAAGCAATAAACATGCCACTCTGAACAAACGACAAACGAGGTCAAAATATATTATTTATAACATACTGATAATATATAGCATATTTTACCCTCCCCCCCTTCTCCCGAATACATTTTTTCTAAAAATATCACATTATTACATTATGTTACCATAAAATAACAGAAAAATCACAGATACAATGAAAGATCAGCCTCACCCTCGCTTCCAGCCAGCTTTGAGACAATCAAAGAGAGATGGAAGCTCTTTATTTTTATAAATAAAATAACTACGTTATAAAACATTACCCGAGTATATAAACAAAAATAAACAAACATAGACAAAAATAACGCATTATAAACAAGCAATATACACAACTATCCTCTTGTGGCCGTAAGATACTGTGCACTGAGGGGGATTCCTCTGTACGATATTAATGATAACCATCCATAATAACAATATTTATTATATCAGAAGTGCAAAACAACAATTTGGCATGCTTATTGCTATTTTTTAGACAAGCGCAGTCATTTCTTTTCTTCTGCGAAAAGGGGCAGGCGGAGTGTTCCGCCCGGCAAGCCTTTTGATTTCGCCTATAGGCATATCTGAAGAATACACGGAGGAACAATGGACAGATTTGAAGGCAAGATAGCCGTTGTTACCGGCGGCGCCCAGGGCATGGGAAAGGCCATTGCCGCGCGCCTGGTAAAAGAAGGGGCGGAAGGCGTTGTCATTGCCGACATAGAGGAAGCCACCCTGAAGATCACTTGTGAAGAATTGGGCGAAAAGGTCACAGGCATTGTCTGCGATGTGCGCAGCAAAGCCTCTGTAGAAGCTATGGTCTGGCAGGCCATGCAGAAGTACGGGCGTATCGATGTGCTGTTCAGCAATGCTGGCGTATGCAACTATAACCTGTTTCTTGATGAGACGGAAGAAAACTGGGACTCCAACTTCGATACCAACATCAAGGGCATGTTCTTTGTTGACCAGGCAGTGGCCCGTGAAATGGTCAAACAGGGAATAAAGGGAGCCATTGTCAATACTGCTTCCATTGCCTGCGATCTTGTTTCTCCCACCACCGCGTCATACGCGGCTTCAAAGGCCGCCGTCATGCAGTTGACCAAAGTCATGGCGCTTGAGCTTGCCAAGTACGGCATCCGGGTGAACGCATTCGGCCCCGGAGCCATGATGACCCGCATGACAGCCAAAACCCGGGCCAACCCGGAACGCGTGGCCATGTTCATGAACAAGCTGGTGGACAAACGCTACGGAGAACCTGAAGAGGCCGCAGCGGTAGCCCTGTTTCTTGCTTCGGACGAGGCGAGCTTTGTCAACGGCGCTCTGTACTATGTCACCGGCGGCTACAGGGTTTTATAGCCATACGCGGAAGGATGCTGAAATGAAAAGATTTGAAGGTAAGATCGCCCTCATTACCGGGGGGGCCAACGGCCTTGGCGAAAACCTTGCCCACCGCCTCGTAAGCGAAGGCGCGAAGGTCATTATCGCCGATATCGAAGCGGATACGCTCAAAACCGTCTGTGATTCCATGCCGGAAGACGCTTTCGGCATCGTATGCGACGTAAGCAACAAGGCGTCTGTGGATGCCATGGTCGCCGGGGCGGTCGAGCACTGGGGCCGCATCGATATTCTCTTCAACAACGCGGGGATAGGTATTTTCAAAAATTTCCTTGAACTGACGGAAGAAGACTGGAGAAAGGTTATCGACGTCAACCTGACCGGCCAGTTCCTTGTGGGGCAGGCGGTTGCCAAGGCCATGATCCAGACAGAAACCAAGGGAGTTATTGTTAATACATCCTCCAATACACAGTTCCGCGTCACGCCTTTTTCCGGTGCATACGGCCCCAGCAAGGGCGGCGTGGGTCAGCTTACCCGGATCATGTCTCTGGAACTGTTCCCGCACGGCATCCGCGTCAATGCCGTTGCTCCCGGATCGGCCATGACGCGCATTACGGAAGCCACCCGCAATAATACGGAAAAGTACAAACGTATGCTTACCAAGTACTCCGCAGGCCGTTTCGCCACCATGGAAGAAGTCACCTCCGTCATGCTGTTCCTTGCGTCCGATGACGCCACCTACGTGCACGGAGAAAGCTACGTAGTCGACAGCGGCTATATCACCAACTGATTTTACCCCCAACAAAAGGATAGCACCATGATCACGAGATTCGGCCTTGTTCAGAAGCGCGAAGACATGACACTGGAACAGTTCAACACGCACTGGCAGGAAAAGCACGGACCCATCGTGGCCGGAATGGACAACATCCGTCACTACCGGCAGAACCTGGTCACCAATGCCACGCAGCTTGGCATCGGCTTCGCCACGCGCAGCCCCATCACCGTGGACGGCTTTTCCGAACTTTGCTGGGACAACGCCCACGACATGAACAAAGGCATCGCTTCCCAGGCGGAAGCCGCACAGGCGGACCTCAAGCTGTTCACCAAACAGTCCCAGGTTCTTGTCACTTTGAAGCGCAAGGTCATTCCCTTCCGTGAAAATTACCCGCACCCCCTCATCAAGCGCATGACGTTGCTGAAGCGCAATCCTGAAATGAGTTCCGAACGTTTCGACTGGGAATGGCTCGGCCTTCACGGCGAAATGGTGAAGTTCATGCCCAATGTCGTGGCGTATCATCAGAATGTCATTCTGGATCGTATTATTGACGGCAAATCTGTTTCCTACGACGAAATGCCCTATGACGGCATTGTGGAAATGTGGTTTGAAAGCGTGGAGCAGCTTGAAGACTGCTTTGCTTCCGCCAACTACAAATACACCAGCTTCCACGGCAAGGATTTTCTCGACACCATGACCACCTTCCTTGTGGAAGAGACATCCATAGTCTGATGTGTGCGCCCGCATGGCCGGAACGGCGCAGGCAGACTCTTTTCCGTTACCGAATATTGCGATTGAAACCACTCTGTCTCAAATTCACATGGAGTAATATATGATCACCAGATGGGATCTCATTACCCGGAAGGCCGATATCAACTCTCAAGATTTTAAAGCATACTGGAACAATCAACACGCGCCGGTGGTTCTCCGCTCCCAGGCACTGCGCCGCTATACCCAGAATTTCGTCACGGATTCCCAACAGCGCGGCGTGGCCTTCCCTCGTGTGGACGTTACGGCCGACGCGTTTGCGGAAATGTGGTATGACAACCTGCATGACATGAATGCCTCACAGACGGCATACGGCCAGGATGTGGCCTCTGATTACAGCAAGTTCGCCTCTGATGTGAAAAGCCTGATCACGGTGAAAGCCCTGGTGATCCCCATTGAAAACAGACCGCTCCTCAAGCGCGTATCCTTCATCCGGCGCAAGAACGGCATGAGCTTTGAACAGTTCAAGCATGAATGGTGGTATGTGCACGGAGATTTCGTGCGCCAGTTCAAGGGAGTACGCGGCTACTGCCAGAGCCTTATTCTTGACCGCGTGGTGAACGGGAAGTCCCTTTCCTACGCTGAAGTTCCGTTCGACGGCATTGTGGAGCTGTACTTCGACGATCTGGAGGGGCTGAGCAACGACTTCGCGTCCGAAGTGGGGGAAACCGCACAGGCTCACGCCCACACGTTCCTGGACAAGATATCTACGTATCTCGTGGAAAAGACAGACTATCGCGTCTGATTTCCCCAGAAGATCCAGAAAGGAAGACGAACGCGCAAAAGAATAGAGCCGCACCTTTGCCGCGTTTTTCTTCCGGACGACAACATGAACAGGTTTCCGGCGCGGAGTAATGGCGTGTGTCCTGCCTTCCTCTCCGCACCGGAGCCAAGAAATCTGGAGTTCCTATGAAGCGTTGGCTGATCCTTCTGTTTGCGGGAATCATCGTTGCCGGCACAGCTTTTCTGAATATATGGAGCATCATGCAGAAACCCCTGCTGGCGCTCTTCCCCGGCAGTACGCCGTCCGAAATCGTCGTGGTCTATTCCCTGACTCTGGGCATGATGGGGCTTACAGCTCCTTTTGCCGGTAGAGCCATGGACAAATTCGGCCCGCGCATCGTGCTCATCGTGGGCTGCGTCATGTGGTGCGTGGGCGTGTATCTCACCTCCTTTGCCACGCAACTATGGCATATCTATGTGACGTATTGCCTGCTCATCGGCGTGGGCGACGGCCTTCTGTACACTAACTGCGTGGTCAACACAGTTAAATGGTTCCCCGACCGGAAGGCTCTGGCCGCAGGCGTGATCGCGACCTTCGGTGCACTCGGCCCCATGGTCTGGGCTCCTCTGGCCATGCACTTCATGAGCGGCGCGCCCAACGTGCTGTCCATCTACACGAACTTCGGCATTATTTTCGTGTTCTCCATGCTGCTTCTGGCCTTTTTTGTGGTTCCCCCGGCGGAAGGCTACAAGCCAGCAGGGTGGGAGCCCTCCAAAAACGCCACCAAGGGCCTTGTACTGTCTGACAAGGGTATTTCCGGCATCATCAAGGATCCTGTATTCTATGCCGTGGTACTTACCTTCATGTGCGGCACAGGTACCGGCGGCATGATGGTGGGGCATTCCGCCGCCATCGGCATCAACCAGATTGGCATGACGCCTGAAGTGGCTGCTTCCACCGTGAGCGTTTTTGCACTCTGCAACGCGGCGGGCCGCATCATCCTGGGCTGGTGTTCGGATCGTTTCGGCCGCTTCATCACGCAGGGCTGTGTATTCCTTGTGTACATCCTTGGCGCGCTTGTTCTGAATATCGCTTCGAGCACTCCGCTGTTCATGGCTGGCTGCGGGCTTATCGCTCTGGGCTGGGGGGGAACATGGGCTTCCTATCCGGCCATCGTGTCTGAATTCTGGGGTCCCAGAAACCTCGGCGCCAACTACGGTCTGGTATTCATCGGCGCTTCCATCGGCGGTTATGTGTACCCCAAGATCGCCGCTGTCGCCGTGGAAACCACCGGCACCTATACATTGGCATATTTCTGCGCCATGGGCTTCGCCCTGTTTGGCATTGCCGTGGTGTACTGGATGAGCACTGTATACAGGAAGCGTTCCGCCGCCCTTGCCCGCTGATTACAGGGAAGGCTTATGCCTTCCCCAGAGTGTTGAAAAACCGGATCTCTGCCCCGCACCCCGCCGGGGGAGATAATCTCCCCCGGACCCCCCATAATTATAACATAGTGTAATAATTGGGGGTGCAGGGCGTAGTACGCCCGCTTTGCTCTCTGTTTCCCTAAGCCGCTTCGCAGCTAAGGGAAATGACGGGCAAGCCCGTCACCCTTCGGGCAGGTGCCGAAGGGAGTTTGAGGGGGCGAGAAGCCCCCTCAAGGACTTTTTCAGCAGCCTAGAGAAGGCATAAGCCTTCCCTCCCATATTCCCTGAGAGAACGCCATGTCGCCAGCCATTGCCAATGCATTTCTTCAAAAAGCCATGCCGTGGCTGGCCCCCTGTTCGCTTGTCTTTGGCCTGCTCTTCGGGAGTGGGCTGGCTTCCTGGACATGGGCCGTGCCGTGGCTTTTCGCCGTGATGACCTTTTCCTCGGGTCTGTCTCTCAGGCTGCACGACCTGCGGAGAATCATGGCGCAGCCGGGCTTTCTTTTCATTCATCTCATCATTCTCTATATCGCCCTGCCCCTGTGCACCTGGCTCTCTGCCGGGCTGATTTTCGACGATGCCCGGGTCGTCACGGGGCTTGTTATCATTTCCCTGGTACCAGCAGGTTCCACCAGTCTGATATGGGTGGGCATATATCGGGGCAACGTTGCTCTTGCGCTTGCCGTCATCGTCATGGACACCCTGTTCGTCCCGTTTTTCATGCCGTTCATGCTGAACATGCTGGCGGGAACCCAGATCAGCATGAACCGCATTGAAATTATGACTTCCCTTGCCGTAATGATCCTGCTGCCCACAATGCTGGCCGTGGCCGTGAACGGCGTATCCCGGGGAGCGGCGGGAAAATCTCTGTCCCCCTGGCTTTCCTTTCTGTCAAAGCTGGGGATCGTCTGCCTGCTGCTCATTAACGGAGGCGTGGCCTCACCGTATTTCCAAAACCCGGACCGGCAGCTCTGGATCATTGTATTCTTTATTTTCTGCCTGTGTTGTTCAGGATATGTGGTGACCTTTTTTACCGGAAAACTCCTCTTCCGAAAAAAAGGCGATATCATGGCGTTCATGCTCAGCGGCGGCATCCGCAATGTAGGCGCGGGGGCGGCCATTGCCATGCTTCATTTCCCCCCCCTGACCTGTCTTACCGTTGTCATCGGAATGATGTTCCAGCAGATACTCGGGTATAATGCCGGGCTGCTCGCCGACCGGGTACTGCCGGATGAACCTCGACCCAAGGAGAACTCTTAGACCAGATTAACCTTGAAACGACTCACGGAATCCGGCAGGCGGGGCTCCGCCGGGAGACAGCAGCGCGCGTCTTCCCGCCACGGCTGCTCAATGCAACACGCTTAAACTTCAGGAGAAAAGATATGAAGCGTATGGCTCTTTCCCTCGCAGTCGCACTCTGCCTTTGCACTGCGGCACCGTCCTCCGGTCTGGCAAAATCATTCAACACGGTCAGCAACCTTTCGCAGGTACAGGTACAGGGCCAGATGGCGCTGGATATCTTCCGGCAGATAGAAGTTATGACGCAGGGACGCGTAAAACTGGTCTGGCATGACGCAGGGGACATGATCCCCGTCAACATGCATATCAACGCGGTTTCTTCAGGCTCCGTACCCTGCGCTTTTACCGCATTTGCCTATTTCGGCGGCATACTGCCCATTGCCAACATCTATTCCGGTTATCCCTTCAGCCCCGGCGTCGAGGCATGGATACAGTGGCTGTACGAAGGGGAAGGGCTGGCCATTCTTCAGAACTCGCTGGACCCGCTCAATATTGTGGCCATTCCCATCATGGCCACCCCCAGAGAGGCGGGCGGGTTCTTCAAGCATGAGATCAGAACACCCGAGGATTTTAAAAGCCTGCGCTTCCGTATCGGCGGATGGGGCGGTGAAGTCGCGGCCCGGCTTGGCGCGGCCATAAGCCAGATCCCGGCCACGGAACTGTATCTGGCCATGGATCGTGGCCGCATTGACGCTATGGAATTCAGCTCTCCGGCATTGGATGAATCATGGGGCTTCGACAAGCTTGCGAAATATTACTATTTTCCAGGTTGGCACCAGCCGGTTGGCTGGGAATGGCTTCTGTTCAACAAAAAGGCGTGGGACAAGCTCGCAGGGGAAGATCAGGATGCCATTCGCAAGGTATGCCGCAGTAACCTGATGGACAATTATATCCGGCTTCAGGCTCTTGATATGCAGGCCGTGGCCCGTATGAGCGCCAACGACAATCTGAAGGTACAGCGCTTCCCCAACGAGGTGCTTATGGCGCTGGAAAACGCATGGAAAGGCGTACTTGCGGACGGCATGGAAAAGCATCCGGAGATAAAGAAGGCGCATGAATCCTTCATGCACTATGTCGAGAGCAGGCAGCAGCTGGAGAAACTGCAGGAACTTCCTTTCATCGAAGGTAAATAGCCATGACGGACTCTTTGGCGAAAACTGTCCGTTTTTTTGACAGAATAGTATCGGCATGTGCCTGGCCGGGAAAAGTGACGGCATGGCTTATCGTGGCCATTATCTGCATGTCCGTGCTTTCCGTTGTGGCGGGCATGTTCCGCTGGCATTCCTTTTTCAGATGGGAACACCCCCTGTTCCTTCTGGGAACGGAGTTCAACTCCACTTCGCTTATAGAGCTGCAATGGCATCTGTTTGCCGTGATGATGCTGTTTGCCGGAACCTATACCTATTCCCTGGACGGGCATGTACGGGTGGACATTCTCTATTCCCGCATGTCCGTCAAAGGAAAACTGGCAGTCAACTTTCTGGGAGATCTGTTTTTCCTCCTGCCCTTTGCCCTGTATATCGCATGGTACAGTATGGATCTTGTATACTTCGCCTATCTGACCGGGGAAGTATCCAGCGAAATGGGGCTGACCCATCGCTGGATAATCAAATCCGTGTTGCCCATAGCGATGATGCTGCTCAGTGTGCAGGCATTCAGCCGCGGCATGGCGGGGCTGCTGCGGTTCATGGGCCTCTGTTCCGGAAGAACTCTTGAAAGCTTGCAAACGGACAAAAAGGAGGGCGCATGAGTGAAGAGCTTCTTTCCCTGCTGATGGGCGGCAGCATGCTCATCCTGATCTTTTCAGGGTATCCCATTGCCTTTGTACTGGGCGGCATCTCGATATTCTTCCTGCATCTGAGCGGAACCGAACCCGTTTTTCTCCAGAATGTGGCGTCACGTATGCTGGGCACGTCGCAGGACTGGCTGCTTCTTTCCGTCCCTGTGTTTATTTTCATGGGGATCATGATGGACAGATCCTGCATTGCCGACAAGCTCCTGTATTCTCTGGACAGGGTTCTGGGGGGAATGCACGGCGGCCTGGCTATCGCAGTGGTCCTGTTCGGAACCATCATGGCGGCAAGTACCGGCATTATCGGCGCTTCGGTGGTCATGCTGGGGCTTATCGCCCTGCCCGTCATGCAGAATGAGAAATATGACCTCCGCCTTGCGGGAGGAGTAGTGGCCGCTTCCGGCACGCTGGGCATACTGATCCCGCCAAGCATCATGCTGGTGATGTTTTCCTCTCTTTTGCAAATCCCGGTGGGTGAACTGTTCAAGGGGGTACTGCTGCCCGGCCTCGTTCTTGTGGCACTGTATCTTGTGTTCATCTGGCTGATGGGTCTGTTCTGTCCCGGCCTCATGCCCCGCAGAGAGCGGGGCACGCAAAAAGCAGGCCCCGGCGAGCTTGCGGAACTGCTCAAAAACCTTCTTCCTCCGCTGTGCCTGATCCTGGCTGTACTGGGTTCCATTTTCGCCGGCATCGCCACTCCTACCGAGGGAGCATCTCTCGGTGCTCTCGGCGCATGTATCCTTACTACACTCAACGGAAAGATGACGATGAGCATGATAAGGAAAACCGTTCTGGAAACAGCGAAAATGACAGGCATGTGCCTGTTCATTGCCCTGTTCGCCCCCGCATTCAGCACGGTATTCCGCGAGATCGGCGGTACGGAGCTGATAAAAGACACTCTGCTGGCATCCGGTTTCGGCCCTTACGGCGTGCTGTTCATCCTGCTTGCTACGGTTTTCATCCTTGGCTTTTTCATGGAGTGGTTGGAGATCTCCTACATTCTCCTGCCTATGTTCGCCGGGATCGTGATGCATCTTGATTTCGGCCTCGGATTGAGCAATACCCAAAAACTCACCTGGTTTGCCATTATGGTGGCCCTCAATCTTCAGACCTCCTTTCTCACTCCGCCGTTCGGCATGTCGCTTTTCTATGTTAAGGGTGTGGCGCCGGACAATATGACCATGCAACATTTATACGCAGGGATCATCCCATTCGTCCTGCTGCAACTTTTGGCTCTCGGTTGCATTATTCTGTTCCCGTGGCTTGTGATTTAGAGCGTTTCGCCCTCGAAATGCCCTGCGGAGTCGAGCGAAAGGAGACGCGCATGCCCCACAGTATCTGGAGTCCCGGTTTTATAGGTTCCGTGTGTCTGAAAAACCGCATTATCCGTTCTGCAGTAAACGACGCCCAGGTTGACGCCAATGGAGCGTGCTCCCCTCTCCAGATTGCTCTGCTCAGAGAACTGACGGCACATGGCGTGGGCGGCATCATCACCGGGCATATCTATGTGCATCGCTCGGGAATGGCCGGAAACAGGCAACTCGGTCTGGACCGGAACGAACTCATCCCTCATCTCGCGCAGATGGCCCGGGCGGTCCATGAAGGCAACGGCGTCATCTTCGCCCAGCTTTCTCATGCCGGAAATCAGGCGGATACCTACCTCACCGGCTTGCCCCCCACCGGCCCCAGCACTGTGATTCCACCCGGAGGACATGTCAGCTACCCCATGAGTGTGGAGGACATCAAAACCATTATTGATGCCTTTGCCCTTGCCGCGCAACGGGCAAAAAAAGCCGGTTTTGACGGTGTGCAGCTCCACGCGGCGCATGGATACTGCCTGAGCGAGTTTCTTTCCCCCGCAGTAAACAAGCGGAGCGACGCCTATGGCGGAAACGTAAAGAAGCGTGCCCGGCTGTTGCTGGAGGTTTGCCGGGCGGTTCGTGCTGAAGTGGGGAAGGATTATCCGGTATTTATCAAGATAGATGGTGAAGACTTCCACGAAGACGGCTTGACGCGGGAAATGATGTGCGAGACCGTTCAGCTTCTCGACCGGGAAAAGCTCCTGGATGCCGTAGAGTTGAGCGGATTCTGGGGCAGGTTTAAAAATCGCCGTGACACTGTGGATACCTCCAACCCCGGTACGGAAGCCTACGTATACAGAGCTGCTGTCGACTTTAAACGCTGCTGTGCGCTTCCCCTTATCCTGGTAGGGGGAATACGCTCGCTCAGTGTGGCCCGCTCGCTTGTGGAACGGGATCAGGTGGATTTCGTGGCTATGGCGCGTCCTTTCATCAAGGAACCGTGGCTGGTGCACACATGGTGGGCACAGGATCAGGCATTGACGGATACGCCTGCGATGTAGACTACTCCACAATTGAACGGCTCTGGCTGGCAGATACCTTAAATCACAAAATGCTCCAACGAGATGTGGATGACAGAGTTTTTGCACGATGCTCACTATAAATGCAGTACCGGAGGGCTTGGCCTTTCCGGCGGAACCTTGCGCGAGGAGATCCACTATTCCCGGGAACGTTGCCGGAAGCTGGGCCTGAAACAGCGTGCCCTGCCCCAAACCAGCGCTCCCACCAATCACGGCATAAACCGGGAACAGGAGTCCATCCCCTTTCTTGGTCCGGAGTTTACGGCCATTGCCGAATATCTGAAGGCAGTGGGCGCGGTCTACATGCTGCTCTATGAGGATATGACCGTCTTTTGCGCCGGAGGAAACCCCGCGCTCCTGAAAAAGCTGGCCGCACTCAACCTGGGCGTAGGAAGCAACCTGGGCGAGGCGTTTCTGGGAACCGCCGCACCTGCCCTCATCCAGCACGGCGCGGAAGAATGCTGGGTTATAGGAAAAGAGCATTATCTGCATTGCATGCATGGCGTTGCCTCCTATGCAACCCGCTCCCGTGAAAACTATTCATGTTACATCTTTTGTGTCTTCCTCCCGCCTGAGCTGTTTACCGGGGCGTTCATTGCCCTGATACGACACGTTCATCAGGTGCATGCCCTCAGTTCCAGGCTCCACAAGGCCACGCTGGAACTTGAGAGACAGAGGGAACTGTTCAATCAGCTTAAAGACATCCATGAACATGCGCTTATGCTGGTGGATTTTTCCCAGAAGATCCTCAGCGTAAACCGGCGGTTCGAACAGTTCTTCGAACTGAGCCAAGCGGATGTCCTATGCCGTTCCCTGCCAGAAATCTTCCCGGAACTGGAAAGCATGACCATTAATTTACAGACCGGTCGACACGTCAATTTTTCCGAAGTCCATTTCGAAGGATACTCTTCAAAAAGCAATGTCATCTATGTGAGCTGTGCGCCCTGGAAGCAGAACGACATCGTGAATGGCGCAATCTTCTCATTTACCAGCGACAAACGTATGGCGGAAAAAAACTCTTCCGGCTCTCCTAAAGGGAGACTGAGGGAAGGCTATACCTTTGACGGACTCATCGGCAATTCAGAATCATTTCGGGAAATAAAGGAAATGGCCAGGAGCATAGCGAACAGCAACAGCTCCATCATCCTTACCGGAGAAAGCGGGACGGGCAAGGAAGTATTCGCCCAGGCCATACACAATGAAAGTTCCCGCCAGGGGAATGCCTTTGTCGCCGTCAATTGCAGTGCTTTCCCTAAAGATCTGATAGGCAGCGAGCTTTTCGGATATGGAGACGGGGCCTTCACGGGAGCGCGCAAGGGCGGGGCTATGGGCAAATTTGAATTCGCCAACAAGGGCACACTTTTTCTGGATGAAGTGGCCGAACTGCCGCTCGACATCCAGGCCATCCTGTTGCGTGTGCTGGAAGAACGCGCCGTTACACGGCTGGGGTTGAATACCACGATCCCCGTAGATGTCCGTATCATTGCCGCCACAAACAAAAATCTGCTGGCCATGGTCAAAGAGAACACGTTCCGGCTCGACCTGTATTATCGTCTCAATGTCATTTCGCTGGAACTTCCCCCTCTGCGTTCACGCAGAGAGGATATCCCTCTTCTTGTCGATTCCTTTCTGCGGCATTTCAGCTCATCACTGCGCAGGCAGGTGACCAGCTGCTCCACTGAACTCATGGAACTTCTGCTCCATGCGGAATGGCCCGGAAATATACGGCAATTACGCAATGCCATCGAATTCGGCGTCAATGTGGCCAAAAACCATGTCCTTCAAGTATGGGATCTGCCCCGCGAACTCTCGGCATCCGTCAAAGAAAAGGCGCCTCTTGAAGAGGACGCCAACTTTCCGAAAATAACAAACTTTGAAACCTGGGAACGCGACCGGTTGTGGGAACTGATGCAGAAGTACCGGGGCAACAAGTCACGTGTTGCCGAAGAGATGGGAATGTGCCGGGCCACCTTGTATAAGAAACTCCGGCGCTACGGGCTGTAGCCAGGCTTTTTGGCGGTTTCGATATGGCCTTGCCGCCGTGAAAACTGACAAGTCAAACTATTTTTTTTCATTAAAAAATCCAATTTTTTCTATAGAATAATAAATTTCCTTGATCATATTTATTAAATTTTTGTTTTGTCACTCAAGAGTATTGCACTTTACGCCGATATACATAGATAAGTAGTTTTACACTCGGTATACGCACAAGAAAAGAATTCGCAGATCGCCGTTCCGTTCCACTTCAACCGGGCCGCCAGCCCATATCCAGGAAAGAGGACCCATGAAACTTTCCACCAAGCTCGTTCTCAGTCTGGGTTTTCTCATCGCCGGCACCCTTGCCCTGGGTATTCTGGCGCTCACCAATATTAATTATATCGGGGCATCCTCCGAAGTGTTCAGTGCCCGCGTTCTACCGCGCGCCACGTCTACAGGCATTCTGGGAGCACTTTTCGCAGAATTTCGCACCTATGAAATGCAACGCGTCATGGCCCCCGAAACCATGAGCAAGGAAGAGTTCGACTGCAGGGCCGCGCCGATTTTTAAAAATTTCAAAATTCGTTCGGAAGAGTTTCTCGCCTCAGGACCTGACCAGGAACTCATGCGCATCTGGCAGGAATTCCAGAAGGCCAACGATGCCTATAACAACGCCTACGCTCAGGTCATGAAAAATCTGGACCAAGGCGACGACGACGCTGCCAAGAAAATTCTTTTAGGCGAATCCGCACAGCAATATGCAGAAGCCACCAGTGCCCTGCAAAAAATCACCGATCTCAGCCAGACTCTGGCCAGCAACGTGGCCGCAGATACCAATAAAACCGTGAGTTCTTCACAGCGTACGGTATGGGTGGCCCTTGTGGTCATATCGCTGTTGAGTGTCATCCTTATGTGGCTGCTTATCCGGGACGTTCTGGTGAAACTGGGCAAAGATCCCGCCGAACTCATGGCCGTGGCTGACGATATTGCGCGGGGCAATCTGGACATGGTCAATGACGGCAAGGCGCGCGGCGTGTTCGCCAACTTACTGACCATGGCGCAAACGCTCAAGACCAGCCTGCAAGACGCGCAAGACCAAGCAAAGAAGGCCAGACAGGCCACAACTCAGGCGCAGGAGGCCCAAAACAGGGCCGAAGAGGCCACGGCACGGGCGGAGAATGCCCGCCGGGAAGGCATGCTGGCCGCAGCGGGAAAGCTGGAACATATGGTTGGGGTCATTTCCGCCGCATCCACCCAGCTTTCGGCCCAGCTTGAACAGTCAGACCGTGGCGCGGCGGAATCCGCCCTGCGTCTGGCGAACGCCGCAACCGCCATGAACGAAATGAACGCTACCGTGCAGGAAGTGGCACACAACGCCTCCTCCGCGTCGTCCTATTCCTCCGAAACAAAACTGAACGCTGAAGCTGGCGCGAGCATTGTCAAAAAGGCCGTTCACAGTATTGAAGACGTGCATCGGATGTCTCTGGAACTCAAGGATGACATGGCCAAACTCGACAAACATGCCCAGGACATCAGCCAGATCATGGGAGTCATTTCCGATATCGCGGATCAGACCAATCTGCTGGCCCTCAACGCAGCCATTGAAGCGGCCCGGGCCGGAGACGCCGGGCGCGGCTTCGCCGTGGTGGCCGGTGAAGTGCGCAACCTGGCCGAAAAGACCATGGCTTCCACCAAGGATGTGGGCAACGCCATCCGGGCCATTCAGGACAGTACCACCAAGAGCATGACCAGCGTGGACAATGCCGTACACCGCATCGGGGAAGCTACAGAGCTGGCCAACCAGTCTGGCGATGCGCTGAAAAAAATTGTGGACACGGCGGAAACCACAGCGGATCAGGTCAACGCTATAGCCACGGCCAGCGAAGAGCAATCCGCCGCCAGTGAAGAAATCAATCAGTCCATTCTGCAAGTCAGCGAAGTGGCAAAGCAGACTGCCGTCGCCATGCAGGAATCCGCCAAGGCGGTGTCTGATCTGGCCAACCAGTCTCATAACCTGACCTCCCTGATTCACGACCTGAAGGACGCGTAAACGTAACCTGCCAGGCGTTGCAGAGTTTGCGGCCCACCGGATGCATTGCATCCGGT
>JAEXGX010000289.1 GCA_023450535.1 Pseudomonadota bacterium
CTACTTGCCATTGCTCTGGTTACCATGTTGTTACGCTATTTCACCAGAACCCTGCGCCGCAGTAACGAACGTACGGAGAACATTATTGAAGGCGCGGGGATGTTCACCTGGGAGTATGATGTAAAGACAGGGCTGGTGCGCCACAATGCCCAGTTCTGCCGTGTGGCGGGTCTGTCCGGCGCTGTTCAGGATGGAACTGTTTCCATTGAGTGGATATTGGAACGCCTCCACCCGGAAGACAGGCATTTTTTTACTGAACTTGCAGGCAAGATGGATGAAAAATGTGTTGTTAATTTTGAATTCCGCCTGCGCCTGCCCACGGGTGAATATCGTTGGCTGGCAAGTATGGGCCGGGTGGAAGAGGTTGATTCTTCCGGCTGCACCGTGCGCGTGGCAGGCACGGGTTTTGACGTGCACGCCCGCAAGATGGCGGAAATTTCAGAGGAAGAATACAAGCAGCGCCTGGAGCAACTGGTTGAAATACGTACTCAGGAACTGCTGGAAAGCCGGAATCTGGCTGAAGCAGCCTCTCAGGCCAAGAGTATGTTTCTCTCTACCGTGAGCCATGAAATCCGCACGCCCATGAACGCCATTCTGGGCTTCACCCACCTGTTCAACCGTGCCAATCTGGACGACAGCCAGCGCTCTTATTTGGACAAAATCAAGCTCTCTGCCGACGCGCTGCTTCACATCATCAACGACGTGCTGGATATCTCCAAGATCGAAGCGGGAAAACTGGAACTGGAATACCTGCCCTTCAATCTGCAGCAAATATTGCAGACCGTATACAGTATCGCGGAGAATGGAGCACTGGAGAGAAATCTGCGCTTGACGATGCATGTGGACGAAGGCATTCCCATCTGTTTCCGGGGGGACCCGAAGCGTATTTCGCAAATCCTGCTCAATTTGGTGAATAATGCCCTGAAGTTTACCTCTCAGGGCGGCGTGGACGTGGATGTGCTGCTTACGGAAAAAATTCCGGATGCCGAAGCCGGGAGTATTTCCGTGCTGACCATCCGTGTCACCGACACGGGCATAGGACTCAGCCCTGAGCAACAGGAAAAACTGTTCAAACCTTTTTCTCAGGCGGATTCTTCCGTTACCCGCCGGTACGGCGGCACGGGGCTGGGGCTGGCCATATGTAAAGAGCTGGTGGAACTCATGGGCGGGAGCATCGGGGTGGAATCCGAGCTGGGTAAGGGCGCATCCTTTTTCTTTACTTTGCGGCTGGCCGAAGCAGCAGGCGCCTGTGACAGGGATTGTGCCGCAGACGCCGAAGCTTTGGACGATGCGGCGGAAGCCGCTACGGCTCGGGCTCTGCAAGAATACGCGGGAGCGCGTATTCTGGTGGTTGAAGACAATACCATAAATCAGGAAATAGTCCGGCTGATGCTGGAGAATGTGGGTATGACGGTGGATATGGCGGAAAATGGCCGGGAGGCCATGACCAAAGTTCGGCAATCCGTTTACACTCTCATTCTCATGGACATGCAAATGCCCGTTATGGGCGGAGAGGAAGCTACGCGTAGCCTGCGCGAGCTGGGCAGGTTGCCGGAGTCTGGATGGCTGGGCCGCGTGCCCGTCATCGCCATGACCGCCAATGCCATGAATGAAGACCGCCAGCGTTGCCTGGAGGCGGGCATGGACGACCACCTTCCCAAACCCTTTGATCCTGCCTCTCTGAATGCCGTACTGTTGCGCTGGCTCAAGCGAAAATGAGCCTGTGCGGTCGGGGGTACCCTTTCCATTAACTTCTTTGTGGCCACGTTATGGAATGGATCATTGGCTGGAGAGCCAGCCTTGACACGAAAAGATAAGTGGTTATTTTGCAAAAAAGCCAAATGAGGAAACAATGGATCGGCACAAAAAATACATTGCGGAACAGGCAAAAATATTCAAGGCACTCGGCCATCCAAGCCGTCTTCTCATGGTGGACGCCTTACGGAGCGGTGAAAAATGTGTTTGTGATCTGCAAGCACTGGTAGGAGATGATATGTCCACTGTTTCCAAGCATCTTTCCGTGCTGCGGGAAGCAGGGGTTGTTTCTTCCGACAAAAGAGGAACAAACATATATTATCAGCTTGCTCTGTGTTGCCTGGAAACCTTTCTGGCATGTACCGGTGAAATTGTGGAAAAACGTGTCCTGGCGCAAATGGATATGCTGAACAAGCGGTAATTTTTTTATTCTTATTATTGGCAATTTTGCCAATAAAGAAATTACAGGAGAGAAAAATGCCCAACTGTTGTTCCGGAGCGCCGGAAAAAAAACTGGTATCCGCGCCCTCTATGCCGTGCACTTGCCCAAAGCCCGCTTCGGCTTCCTCTGTTCCTGTTCAAGTGAATAAGGCCCGGTATTTCGGGATTGGTATTGCCGCTCTGGTTCTATGGTGGTGGGGGTATTCCATTATTGTGCCGTTTTCACAATGGCTGACCTATGATCTTTTTTCCATCGGCAAGAGTACGCCGATGGGGGATGCCGTCGAGTTTTTTTTCTATGACACGGCAAAGATTCTTTTGCTGCTGGTGCTCATGGTTTACGTCACAGGCTGGTTGCGGGCCGGAATGCACGTTGAAAGGGTCCGGGATTATCTGACGGGGAAAGGCCGGGGTACAGGCTACTTTCTGGGGGCGGGCTTCGGGGCGATCACGCCTTTTTGCTCCTGTTCCAGCATTCCGCTTTTCCTGGGGTTCACCACGGCCCGCATCCCCTTGGGCATCACCATGTCCTTTCTGCTCACCTCGCCGCTGATTAACGAAATCGCCGTGGTGCTGCTGTGGGGCCTCCTCGGTTGGAAATTCACGGTCATTTATGTCGTGGTCGGCCTGGCGGCGGGCATCATCGGGGGCATCATCATGGATGCACTCCGGGCGGAACGCTGGTTGCAACCTTTTTTGCTGGAAGCCATGCGTGATTCTTCCGCGCAAGCGGCGGCGATCCGGAGCGGAGAGCGGCCTGAAATGGGACTTGTGGAACGCCATGCGTTCGCCTGGTCTGAAACGAGTTCCATTTTTCGTAAGGTCTGGCTGTGGGTGATCATCGGTGTAGGCCTGGGGGCCACATTGCACGGCTTTGTTCCGCAAGAGTGGTTCATGGAAAATCTGGGAGCCGGCCAATGGTGGTCCGTGCCTCTGGCGGTGGCCGTGGGCATCCCGCTGTATACCAACGTCACAGGCATTGTCCCGATTATGGAAAGTCTGCTGCTCAAAGGTCTGCCCGTTGGCACGACGCTGGCCTTCTGCATGAGCACCGTAGCTGCCAGCTTGCCGGAAATGCTCATGCTCAAGCAGGTTATGCGCTGGAAGCTGCTGGCTCTTTTCCTGGGGATGTTGCTGGTCATGTTCACGCTTGTCGGCTGGCTGTTTAATGCTCTTCACGTGCAAATCTTCTGACAAAAAGGAGTGTTACAATGTTGATTAAGGTTCTCGGTCCCGGCTGCTCCAAATGCAGGGAAGCGGAAACAATTGTTGCGAGTGCCGTTCAGGAAGCGAACAGTCCGGCCACAGTGGAAAAGGTTACGGGCTTCAGGGAAATGATGACTCTCGGCGTCCTGTCCACGCCTGCTGTGGTCATTGACGGCAAGGTCATGTGTACGGGGCGTGTGCCTTCCAAGTCCGAAGTCATGGGCTGGATCGCCACACCGGGCGCTAGCGTGGCCACTGGCGGAACAGGCGCCGGCTGTTGCAGTGGAAGAAAGGGATAATCGTATGGGGGGGCGATGTGCCATATGGTGGAAGTATGATCCAATCGCCGTATAAGATGATTATAATTGTACGGAATTTATTATTTTTTTATATAGTATCTTTGATGGTGTGATATGGCCATAACCGTTTCTTAAACAATAAGAGGTACTATATGAATACTCCTGCCCGTGCTATAATTGTTTTTGGTTCGCTGGTTTTATTTTCTGGCGGAGCGCTTGCTGCTGAAGCAGTACCCCACGGCAATTCCATGATGCAGCATGAAGAAATGCAAAGCGGAATGATGCATGGCGCGATGAGCAAAAATATGTCACAGGATGAAGAGTATAACGATAAAGCATTTCTGTCTGCCATGATTCCGCATCACGAAGCTGCGGTGGTTATGGCTAACGATGTATTAGAGAAAGGAGAAGATGCTCAAGTCAAAAAATGGGCTCAAGAAGTGATTTCAGCACAGCAAGCAGAGATTGCACAAATGAGCGAATGGCTGAAGAGTTTGGGAGGGGCGGATAAAAATGCTGCCAAGGCGATGGATGACTCCATGCACGCCATGATGGCCTCGCCTATGGACAAGGATGCTGATCGTAACTTTGTTGCCATGATGATAGATCATCATTACGGTGCTCTGGAAATGGCAACAAAAGCGCTTATAAAGTCGCAGAATGATAAAATTATCTCGCTTGCTAATCAGATTATTGCGGCTCAGTCCAAGGAAATAATGGAATACAAAATGTGGTTGAAAAAGAACATGAACTAACGCGACCATTTTATTAAGCATTTTCTCAGCCCATGAACGGCAGTTTTACCGTCATGGGCTTTTTGTTGTGGCTCTGTATTCGGACCTGATACGCCCCTGTTGCAGGGCAGCCAGTTTTAACAGTCTCTCAGCGGGCATCCAGGCCAGCAGTTCGTCCTCTGCCGCCGCGACGTCAAAGCTGGCGTCGATCATCGTTTGGGCAATTGCTTGCGCGCGCTTCGGCTTTGAGGCCGCAAGCCCCGAGCCTGTACGATATGCCGCGCAAGAAAGGTGAAACTGTGGCCGTTTTGTGGACTGGACATATGACCTGAAACGCGATATGTGAAAAAAATGCGTATAATAGAGTATAATCTGTTATGATTGTTGGAGATTGCGTATGTCTGAAAAAATGGGCACAGAGGAACGCAACCGTGTTCTTAAAGAAAAAATACTTCGATGGTTGCCGGAACAGTCCCGATTGGAAACCGCAGTTCCCGGGTTGGCACTGAGCCGTTATGACGAGGAAAGCTCTGCGGCAAAATGTTTCTATTATCCCATAGCCGCGCTGGTCGTGCAGGGATTCAAACGTTCCATGATCGGCAATCAGGAAGCCAATTACGGCGAACGGCACTGCATGGTCGTCGGCGTGGATATGCCGGGTGTGTTCCATATCACGCAAGCTTCTCCGCAAGAGCCTTTCCTTTCGTTGTCGGTGAAACTGGACAGGCATATCATCACGCAACTGATAAGCGAAATGCCTTCTATCGTTACATCACAGGCGACCCCTTCAAATCCAGTGGCCATTTCCGAGGCAGGAGAAGACCTGCTTGAAGCCTTTACCCGGCTTGTCGATCTGCTGGATACGCCGTCAAGGATACCGATTTTCGCCCCCATGATTCTCCGTGAGATCCATTTCCATCTGCTCGCGGGGAGCCAGGGAGGCTGCCTGAGGTTGTTCAGTACCGGCGGCACACAGGCCAGTCAGATTGCTCAAGCTATTTCCTGGCTGCGAGAAAACTACGTAAAGCCCTTGCATATTGAGGAACTGGCCCGGCGGGTCAACATGGCTCCTTCGACCTTTCATCGGCATTTCAATCAAGTGACGAGCCTGAGCCCGCTCCAGTTCCAGAAACGCCTGCGCCTTTATGAGGCGGAACGGCTCATGCTGATCGAAGGGAAGGATGCCAGCACGGCGGCGGTCATGGTCGGCTATGAAAGCGGTTCACAGTTCAGCCGGGAGTATAAGCGCCAGTTCGGGGCTCCGCCCCGCCGGGATGTGGCGCAGAAAACGCTTATAATGTAATGTGCTATTAGGCTGATTTTACATTTTATTTTATGAAAACGGGACGGGATGCGCGCTTCGGCGCGCAT
>JAEXGX010000331.1 GCA_023450535.1 Pseudomonadota bacterium
GGGGAGGGAACGCCCAACAAGGGTTTCCTCCCCGTCTCTCCTTTTTTACTTCTTCATCGCCGCCAAAACCTTTTCAGGACGCGCGGGTAAATGCGTCACTCGCGCGCCGCAAGCATTATAAATGGCATTGATGATGGCCGGGTGAGGTCCGCACAGGGGCATTTCGCCCACGCCCGCCGCTCCGAAGGGGCCGTCGGGACGCGGGGTTTCAACATAGATAATTTCCATGTCGTCGGGGATCTGCTTGATGTACGGGAAGCCCGCACCTGCAAGGGTACTGTGCTTCTTGATGTCCTCAAAGTCTTCACTCAGGGCAAGGCCCACGGACTGGGCCATGCCGCCGTAGATCTGGCCGTCGGTGATCAGGCGGTTGTTCACCTTGCCGATATCGGCAACGATGGTGAGCTTTTCCACCGCAGTCTTGCCAGTGGCCACTTCCACGGCCACTTCAGCCATGAACAGGCCATACATGTACACGCAGAACGGAGCGCCGATACCCTTTTCGTCGTTGTTGGTGCACGGAGCAGTCCAGATACCCTGCTGACGCAGTTCGACACCCTTCGCCTTGGCTTCTTCAAAGGTATAGAAGCCACCTTCCGGCTTGCTCAACGCCTTGACCAGCTTTTCGCAGCCCACGCGGATGGCGTTACCCACGACCACCTGGGAGCGGGAGCCTCCAGCAGGGCCAGCATTGGGTGCCTTGGAGCTGTCATTCATCACAAGGCGGATCTTGCAGGCGGGGATGCCCAGAGGGCGCAGCCCTTCATGCGCGGTGCCAAGCACACCCGCATCAGCGCCCTGTCCATGTTCTTCCCAGCAGGCGCCCACAGTGACGCCGCCGTCTTCATTGTATTCCACCCACACTTCGGCGGTATCCGGGCCGTCAAGGCCGCAACCGTAAATGCCGATGGAAACACCCACGCCGCGCTTGACTTCAGCGGTGGAGTTACGAGCGGCCTGTTCCTTGGCGGCCTTGTATTTCGGACGCAGAATATCAATCATTTCAGGCAGGCTATACACTTCAGGAGCCTGGCCAGAGGGGTTGGTGCTGCCGGGGCGATACACGTTCTTGTAGCGCAGTTCCAGCGGATCCATGCCCAGCTTCTCCGCCAGTTCGTCCATGAGAACTTCCGAGGGGAATTCACTTTCCGGGCCGCCGTAGCCGCGGAAGGCAGAACCCCAGGCATGGTTGGTGCACACCGTGCGGCCTTTGCCGCGAATGGCGGGGATATCGTACCCGGCTCCGATGAACTGGGCGCCGCGCAGGGTAAGCAGGTCACCGAATTCGGAATAGGGGCCGTGGTCCACGGACCAGTCGCTTTCCATGGCGAGCAGCTTGCCTTCCTTGTCAGCGGCCAGGCGCAGTTTGGTCCAGAAGGGCGAACGCTTGCCGGTGTAGAACTGCTGCTGTGCATAGTTGTACTGCAAATGGCAGGGACGGCCGGTAGCAAGCACGGCTACGCCGAGCAGAGATTCCATAGTCGGACTGAACTTGTAGCCGAAGGTGCCCCCGGCGACGGTCTGCACCATGACCATGTCTTTTGCAAAATCAAGGCCGAGACCGCCCGCAATCATCAGACCATGCAGATGCAGACCAATGGATTTGGAGTGGATGACCAACTTCCCTTCGTCATTCAGATAGGCATAACCGACGTCGGGTTCAATGGGCAGGTGCGGCTGACGGCTGGTATAGAACTCGTCTTCCACTATCACATCAGCCTTTCCGAAGATCGGGCTGGTATCCGGGCCCTTTTCAATATCCTGTTCATAGTAGACGTTGGGGGTGCCGGGGTGGATTTCAATAGCATCGGCTGCCATGGCTTCCGGAGCACTCATATAGGCGGGCAGGACTTCAAGGTCTATTTTCACCTTATCGGCGGCAGCACGGGCATGAGCTTCGGTATCAGCGCAGACGATGGCGTAGGCGTCGCCATACTGGAAGATTTTCTTGTCGCAGAGGATGGGGCGATCAAGGCCATCGCCCTTGTTGGTGGGGAAGGTGATCAGACCGCTGATACTGTTGTTGCCCTTCACATCCTTGGCGGTGAGCACAGCCACGACGCCGGGCATTTTTTCAGCTTCAGCGGTATCAATACCCTTGATGTTAGCATGGGAAACCGTAGCCTGAGCCAAAGCCAGGTGCAGGGTATTCGAGGGCAGCTTGTCGACCATATCCGCGCCATAAAGCGCAGTGCCGGTCACGCGGGGCACAGTGCTGGGACGCGGGCGGCGGGTACCCCACACAGCGCCGTTGGCGGGTTCCTTGTATTCCAGATCAGCGGCGTCCTTTTCTCCGCGCATGACAGCAGCGGCATCCATGACGGCGTCCACCAGAGGCTTGTAGCCAGTGCAGCGGCAGGCGTTGCGGTGATCCTGGAACCAGTCGCGCACCTGTTCGCGGGTCGGGGAGGGATTATGATCAAGGAGCGCCTTGGCGGACACGATGAAACCGGGGGTGCAGAAGCCACACTGCGCGCCGCCATGCAGGATCCACGCCTTCTGCAGCGGGTGCAGGTGTCCAGGCGTGCCGATGCCTTCCAGCGTAGTGATTTTTGCGCCATCAGCCACGCGTTTCATTTTCATGGTACAGGTACGCACAAGCTTGCCGTCAATAATGACGTTGCACGCCCCGCACTGACCGGTGCCGCACCCTATTTTCACGCTGGTGCAACCCAGCTTGCGCAACATGTCGGCGAGGCTTTCGTCGCCTTCTACCACAAGGCTGCGGGGGATGCCGTTCACAACCACTTGTTTTTCAAACATAGGGACACTCCTTGGCGGGCTGGTCCCGCCGCTAAACGTGATGAGCCGATCCGGAGATGGCCCGGACGGAGGCTCAGCCTTTGCCGAAGGGGCAAATGGGGAAGCGACATTCCGCGCAGCCCGCGCAAAATCCGCCGTGCCCCAGCGCGGCTATATCCCGCGCCGTGACCTCTAGTCCCGCGAGGATACGCGGCACAATGAGATCAAAAATACTGGCCTTGTGATACATGACGCAGCCCGGCAGACCAAGCACAGGCACATCACCGATGTGAGCGAGTAAGAACATGGCCCCCGGAAACGTGGGTGCGCCATAACTCTCTACTACGCCTCCGGCCGAATGGATGGAGGAAGGAGTACGGTCGTCCGGGTCCACGGACATACCACCCGTAACCACCACCATATCTGCTTCCGCGTCAATGAAGGAAAGAATGGCCGCACGCGTTTGTTCCTCATCATCCGGGGCAAAATTCTGGCCTATTACTTCACTGCCGAGCGCGGCGAATTTGTCGCGCAACACCGGGCCAAATTTATCTTTGATGCGTCCGTGGAAAACCTCGCTTCCAGTAGTCACCACACCGACACGGAAATGCTGGAACGGCCGTATTTCCACGAGAGGGGACTTTGCTCCATTGTCCTGCCCGCCAACTCGGCAGATGCGCTCCACTGCCTCAAGCTGCGCTTCATCCGCCAGCAATGGAACAACACGGGTTCCTGCTACCACCTGCCCTTTGCACACGGTCGTCATAGTATGCATGGTGGCGAAAGAAACCTGCTCCAGGCAATTTACCTCCAGCAGACGCTCCACATCGACCACAAGCAAGCCGTCGCAGGCGGCCGAAGCGTTGATGCGCCCTTCCTTCGGTTCGGAAAAAATAAGATTGTCTCCCATTGCCGCGTCAACGATACGCTGCGCGGCATCGTCTTCATGCACGAAACCAGGCAGAGTTTCATAAACATAAAGATGTTCCTTGCCCACTTCGAGCAGTACGGGGATATCAGCTTTGACAACAACATGGCCTTTACGAAACACAGGTCCCTTGCTCTCACCGGGCACAATCCGCGTAATGTCATGACATAACACGGAACCCACAGCATCCTGGACGCGAATGGTTTTCAGGCAGGCTCTGGCGGCAGGTACTATCGGGCACGACATGAAAACTCCCGGTGAAAAATCACGGATACGTCTTTAGCCAAAACCGTGTTTATAGTGTCTACAATTGCCAGAAAAATTACCGCTGTCCAATGCCTATGTCAATCCTGTCTTCCCGTTTTTTTTAGTGTGTCGCTTGAGATTTGGCCGCTAACTCCCCAAAAATCTTTGAACATAGGGGTGAATTTTCTTTACTGAAGAATCACGATTATGGCAAAAAATCAAAACTAAATCGTGACTATAATTTTTTTATCCCTCCCTGCCGTTCCCTTCAGGCAACACTCATATCTGCCTTCAATATCAGCGTATAATTACTTATATTTTTAATTGTTTTTTTTATAACATACGATAAAGAAACTATCTGACCCAGAACGGATCCTGGCCAAACCTTCCTTTTTTTCTATAAAACGTGACAATACTTCTCTTCTGGAGTATCTTCGACATACCGCCTGAAAATAGCGAAGCATCTTGAACGTAGCGGATCAGCATAACATGCAACCAAATCATCTGACGCGCGATAAACTTGAACAGCTTAGTGTGCGCTGGGAAGCGTGGGAATCCGAAGCCACAACTCCGGCGAGAAAAATTGTTCGCTCCAGACTTCATCTGCTTTTTCTGCTGATTCGCTATGGTGGTCTGCGCTTGGGCGAAGTTCTGGAGTTGAACGCCTACCTCGCCGTCGACACTGTAACCGGCATGTTGCATGTTCCGGCTCCCAACGCCCGGGATGTGCTGTTACCCATTTCCTGTATGAAGCATGTCAGGCGGATTTTAAGTCTGCCGGAAGCTGAGCAGATGGGAACAGGTTTTCTGCGTTTCGATCAAGGCTTTGTGCGCAAAAAATTCTATGCTGTAGCCCAACCGCTGGGGATTGACAGCAATCTGGCCGGCCCTCGGGCCATTCGGTACTCCCGCGGTCTGGAACTTCTGGAACTGCATGTCCCGCTCAACCTTGTGCAGAAGTTCCTTGGACAACAGAAAGCCTCTCAAATAGCCGCATTTCTTGAATTTGCGGGCGGAGAGGCCAAGCGTATCGTGCGCGCCAGTATCGTCTCACGCAATCAGTCTGTACCGGAGAGCGACAGTAATTCCTTCCTCGGCATCGTCACTGATATCAGCATGGGAATGCGTACGGTCAGCGTAGAGGTCACCACCTTTTCCGATTTGCGGATTACGGCATTATGCCCCATCAAGCAGTTCATGCGCATGGAACTGCGCATGAACCAAGTGGTCACGGCCATGGTTGATCCGGATCAAATCACTCTTGCGGCGGAAAAACTGTCGTGCAGCCTGCGTAACTGCGTGTGTGGCACCGTACAATCCCTACATCAGGAAAAAGTGGAAAGTTTTATCTGTGTGGAACTCCCTGATGGCACCAAACTGTGCTCCACACAGGAAACCACGGCGCTGGAAAAACTCAAACCACGTGAACACAAAAAGCTCTATGTCTTTTTTCCCTCGCAAGCCGTGCGCCTCTGTCTCGATTAAGCCCCCTGGTCTTTCCCTATTAAATGGGAAAGATAACATCCTCAACAAGGAGTACGTTTATGAACTTTCTCTGTAAAACGCTTTTTGCTGCTCTGCTCGCCGCCTGTTGTGTTCTGCCAGCACAGGCCGCAGACACACTGATGATGGCGACAACCACCAGCACCCAGGACTCCGGCCTGCTGGAATTTCTCAATCCTGTCTTTAAAAAGGACACCGGCATTGACCTCAAATGGGTTGCTGTGGGCACCGGCAAGGCGCTGGAAATCGCCAAAAATTGCGACGCCGACGTATTGTTGGTGCATGCGCCTGTGGCTGAAATTGAATTTGTGAACGCCGGGCACGGCATTGACCGGCGTCAAATCATGTACAACGATTTCGTCATTATCGGCCCTAAGGCTGACCCGGCCAAAGTCTCCGGCAAAACGACCGCCGAAGCCCTGAAGACCATTTATGACGCCAAAGCCAGCTTTGTAAGCCGCGGCGACCAATCAGGCACCCACAAGGCGGAAATCGGATTATGGAAAGCTGCCAATCTCAATCCCGACAAGGAACCTTTCTATATTTCCGCAGGGCAGGGCATGATGGCAACCTTGACCATTGCCGCCGAAAAAGGCGCGTATGCCATGACAGATCGCGGCACCTGGATCACGTTCGCCACCAAACAGGGCGACGCCAACCCGCTGGAAATCGTAGTGCAGGGTGATAAGGCGTTGTTCAATCAATACAGCGTTATCACTGTGAACCCTGCCCAATGCCCCAACGTCAAAAAAGATCTGGCCATGAAATTTGAAGACTGGTGGGTCAAACCCGAGACCCAGGAACTCATTGCCAACTACAAACTGGAAGGCAAGCAGCTCTTCTTCCCCAATGCTGGCAAGTAGCATATGATTGCCGACGGGCCGATTTGTTTCCGGCCCGTTCGGCTCCGGGGGGAGGCAGCCTGCAGGTTTCACACCTCCGCCCGGACTTGCCTGCTGTCCATGTCTGTGCGCCCTGCGGGCTACAGGCATGGTCCTGCGGCTGCCCATCGGGTGGTAACGTCGCAAGTAAATTGCGGTTACTTCTGCCCCGAAAATTGCGAGCAGGTCACGGCTTTGCCGTGCCGTTAGCTGGCCGAAGGCTGCCCCCGGAGGGGCATTTCCCCTAGACGCATAGCGACTTAGGGAAACAGACAGCAACGAGTAATTTTCGTGCCTTCCCGCCCTGCGACCCATCCATTTTAGGGTCGCGGGGCGGGCGGCGAAAATCTTCAAAGAGGGTTTTTCATCAATCCAAGAGCAGAGATAAGTCCCTGCCCTGCTCGACTCCATGAGCAATTTCAAAGCGAAATTGCCTTATTCTAAGACGGAATTGCGATGGGCTATTTCAGCGACGGATTTCACAAAGCGCTTGATCTGCTTCTGCACATGGATGACGCAACGATTTCCGCCATTAAGGCGACTCTCGTCTCCACTGGTTACGCTTTGAGTATTGCTATGCTTCTCGGTCTCCCTCTGGGCTTTCTGCTCGGCTACACGAATTTTCCCGGCAAAAAATTTCTCCGTCTCATTTCTGATACGCTGCTCGCCTTTCCCACCGTACTGATCGGCCTTATCGTCTATGTCTTCATCACCTATCGCGGGCCGCTCGGGCAATGGGGCCTACTTTTCACCCTGCCGGGCATGGTTATCGGCCAGACTCTTCTTGCTCTGCCCATCGTCATCTCATGGACGGCTCAGGCGGTCGAAAGCCTGGACCCCAGGTGTCGGGAAACCCTTCTCACGCTTGGCGCGCGTCCCTTTCAACTGGCCTGGCTCACCATCCGCGAAGTTCGCTACGAAATCGGCATGGTCTGCGTCACGGCATTTGGCCGGGTGGTGACAGAAGTGGGGGTGGCCATGATGCTGGGGGGCAATATTCGTTACGCCACCCGAACCATGACCACAGCCATTTCACTGGAAACGAGCAAGGGGGAATTCGCCCAGGGCATAGCTCTGGGATTGGTGCTGCTGCTCATCGCCTTTGTTGTCAACTTTCTGCTAGCCTGGTTCAAGCACAAGGGGCGGGCATGAGTACGCTTTTTGAAGCACAGGATCTGCGCAAGCTTTACGGTTCCCATACCGCTCTTTTCCTTCCGTCTTTCCGCATGGCGCGCGGCGAGGTTGTCGCACTTACCGGGCATAACGGATGTGGCAAATCCACCCTGCTACGTCTGCTTGCTTTTCTGGAAAAACCAAGTTCTGGTAGCCTGCGCTATTTCGGCGATATGAGTGAACCGCGTCGAGAAATCACGCTTTTGCTCCAGGCTCCTTATCTTGTAAAAGATTCCGTATTCCGCAATGTAACGCTGGGGCTTCATCTGCGGGGCCGCCCTCACGACGAGCTTGCCTCTGCGTATGCCGACGCCATGCGGGCTGTGGGTTTTACGCAACCGGACATCATGGCCGCACGTGGTCCGAGAGAGCTTTCCGGCGGTGAACGTCAGCGTGTGGCACTGGCTGCGCGCCTCGCACTCAAGCCCTCCGTGCTTCTGCTGGACGAACCTACTTCCAATGTAGATACCGTCAGCGCACAGGCCATTATTATGGCCATCGGTCGCAGTCTGGCCAGCGGAACAAGTGTGGTGTGTGCCACCC
>JAEXGX010000375.1 GCA_023450535.1 Pseudomonadota bacterium
ATACAGGGCACGGGCGGACAGTCCGTCAAAATCACCGGGGCTCCAGGCCTGAACCGGATCAGGGGCAAAGCCTTCCACCAGCTTCCGCCCTTCCTCGGGCCGCATCATGAGCTGCCAGCATCCGCCCATGAACACGGCGGCGATATCCCCGCTCCAGGCGGGCTTGCCGTCCGCCGTGACGTGGCGGTTCAGCCAGGCGTCCAGATTGGCGAGGATATTGGACGTGAGCACACCGTTCCGGGTCAGCACCCAGGCTGCATAAGCGCGCACCCGCGCGTCATGAAGGGAACCGGGCACGGAGGAAGCCGCTTCTTCCAGACCGGAAAGCAGATTCCGCTCCAGCCCGTAGGGGAGCGCAAAGCCCGCATCCTTTGCTGTGGTGAGGAAGTCCGCCACATAGGTCGAAAGCAGCAGATCCTCTTGTGCCCAGCTTCCGGGCCACATGGAGAACATCCAGCCGTTGTTGCGGGCGGAAAGCATGGACAGAGCGTCGCGCACGGCGTCACGCAGTTTGTCGGCATCCAGTGAACCGTTTCCGGGCAGAAATTCCGGCATGGAAAGCATGACCAGAGCAGGGAAAGCCGCGCTGGTCAATTGTTCGGTACAGCCGTAGGGATAGGCATTCAGGTAGCCCATGAAGCCGCGCACCAGCGGCAGAGGCAATGCCGAAGCCGTGGCAGAGAATGCCGAATATTCCGGATGCAGCTTGCGCGAAGCAGACCAGACCTCACTCCCCCCGTTCACAGCACCCGGTGCTGTCATACGCCCGAAGGACGCGGAGGCGGAACGCGGGGTCGCGGGCCGCACGGAAAGCGCGGCGGAGCGCGTGACTTCATTGCCCTCCGCGAGCGGCGAAACGCGGAACAGTATCTTGTCGCCGCCCAGGCGTTCCCTGGCGCGCAGACGCATGGTCACAGTCTGGCTGCTCGCGTGATACAGCTCCACCTCGGCGGGCGGGGGAAGCAAGAGATCCAGCCCCGGGCCGGGTTCCACGCTCAGGCGCAGACGGCGGCCCCTGACATCATCTGACACACTGGAAGGAAGATCCGGTGCAAAACCGCTCATATCCGTCATGGTCAGGGAAGCTTCAAACTCGTCGCCGGGCGCGACAAAAAGCGGGAAGGAGGGACGCAGCACCACTTCGGCCTGCACTCTGACATCCTTGCGGCAGGAGGAAAGGCCCCATTCGGCACCGCCATCCGAGTACGCCACGGCCATGATCCGCAACTGCCCGCTGAAATAATCCGGCAGAGGAATGCTCACCATGCGGGCTTCCGGCCCGGCGTCCATAATACCCGACCAGAAGGCCACAGATTTTTCGCCCGGCCTGCGGAAGGGGTTCTGCCCCATGGCGGCAGACGCCATCAGCGCATCGCCCCCGCCATACGCCGCCAGTGTGGCGTGCAGCATGCCGTATTCCGGCATGAGCAGATCAAAATACTGGGATGTCCGTACCTGAAGGGCGCGATTACCCAACATGGCCTTGAGCGGATCAGGCGTCTTGAAGCCTGTAAGCTGCAATACTCCCTCATCCACGGCAAAGACCACTGCCTTACACGGGCGCTTTGCCCTCATTTCCACTATCAGGTCACTGCCGGGCCGGGCCACGGCCTCTTCTTTGGACATGGTCAGGCGCGGCTCAAGGCTGAGTTCAAGGTTCCGCCGTGCCATGTTCACGGTAAAAGGCTCCGCCAGCGCGGCATGGGGCCGGGTAAAGATGTCCTTGTCGTCCGGCGAGCGGAAATAGGTTACATTAAGATAGGCCCGCCCCTCGAAATCCGAAGGCAGGGTAATTTCCTGGATGTCGGTTCCTCCCTCGGAACGGAACCAGTGCTCCGCCACCACGCTTTCGCGCTCCACGGTAATCAGCCCCGCGCCCTTGTACGGCGTAGTCAGCATGACCTTCATGGTTTCGCCGGGGTCGTAGTCCTTCTTGTCCAGATTGACGCGCAGCACGGGGTCGCGCAATGCGTCTGTCAGGACGGGGGCCGTGCCCGCCACAACATAGGGAATGCGTGCCAGAATCGCGCCATCGGCGGCACGCGCTACCAGCACCTTTTCCCCCGGAGTCGAAGTATCAAGCAATATCTTCCGTTCTTCCGCGCCAAGAGTGGCCTGCACTGACGCCAACGGCGTTTCACGGCGCATATTCTCGTAGCGGTACATGCCGCGGTCATCTCGGATCAGGCTTTTGGTCCAGGTCACGCCCAAGGTTTCCAGCGTCACCTCACCCAGCGCGCGAGGCGTAAGCGTGGAGTCCACGGCCAGCAGAGACAGTTCCGCCTCGCCGCCCTGCGGCAGCCAGTCCAGCTCTGAAGAGGACTTCCAGCCCAGAACATATTCCAGAGGGGACACCATGACGCTTGCGCGGGCCGTTACACTCCGGCCTCCGCCCGGCTCAAACCCCTGCACTGTGACCTCCAGGCGGCAGGAAGCGTCCGACCACGCATCGGCGGGCAGAGTGAAACGCGCCGTACCGTCCGTTCCCGTCTCGTTCTCTCCGAGTTCCCGCGAGGAGGCGCGGGGCAGCGGCGCAGCGTTGTAAAAATGCCAGCCGGAATAGCCGGAAAAGGAGAATATGGCCGGATAAACGTCCAACCGCCCTTCCACTCGCGCCCCGGACGCAGGCGCACCGAACAGATTTTCAAGCTTGAGTTCGGCGTCCAGCCCCTGCGGCAGATCCTGGGCGCGCAGCCAGCCGCCTCCACGGGGATGGGGAGAAACGGACACGTTCAGGCGCAAAGTATCGGGCTGAAATTCCTCCACCCGGAAGAACAGCGCGCGCAAGAATTCCCCTTCCCCACTCTCGTCCCGCAGACGCAGATTGAGCGTATACAGACCGGTGGGCGCGGTTACAGCAACGGGGTATTCCAGTTCGCCGAAACCGGATTCCGGCAGGAGCAGATCCCAGGAAGCGGCAGTGTTGCCGCGCGGATCGCTCAATTCTGCCCGCAGCGGCAGGTTCTTCAGGTCCGCCCCGTCGCTCTGGCGCACGATATAGGCCATGTGCGCGTTCTCTCCAGGGCGGTACATGTCTCGCTCACCGAACAAAAACACATTCAGCCCATCTTCCGTTTCGGTTTCTCCATGAACGTCAAAACGCGAGAAATCCGTTTCCAGGCTGGCAGCAGCCCATCCGCCCCAGGGCAGGAACGCCAAATCGCCCTTGCGCTCCGCCACCACGGCCATCGGGGCCTTGTCATCGCGCAGGCCGGACAAATCAGGCAGACTCACCTTGCCCATCCCGTCGCTTCTGCCCTCGAACACCGGCAAGCCGTTGGCCCCGATCACCCGGATATCCGTATTGGAAGCAGGCTCCCCGGAAGATAACGATACCGCGTAGATCACATTGTTTCCGTTGGCCCCGGTTTTCCGGATCAAGCCCAGATCCGTGGCCAGCACAAAACGCCGCTCCGAGGACACTTCTCCCTGACCGTTGCGCCAGCCGGTCAATTGCAGCACAAACAGGCCCCTGCGGCCGTCGGCGCGTTCCCTGATCAGCGGCGCGAGATCCAGCGCGGAAAACTGAGGACTTGCCGCATTGCGGCGCACCAGGGGGAATTCTCCCTCGCCAATCACGGAAAGAGAATCCAGCACAGTGTCGGAAAGCTCAGGGCGGGAAAAATCGCCGCGGTTCATCCCCGCAAACTGATTAATAAACGCGGAACGTACCTGCCAGGCCTTCCACCGGATGGAATCAAGACTGCGGCTGTAGAGCGACAACTTGCCATCCCCGCCCAGCGTGAGCACATTGCCTTTTTGCAGAATACGCAACTCCTCGGGAAATTCGGGCACGCGCACAAAGAAGGAAACGCCGCCTTTGGTGGAAAAGCCGTCTTTGCCGGACAGCGCGCCGAGCGAAACCAGAAGGTAACGCCCGGGGTCCAGTTCTTCACCAAAGCCGAAACCAAGAGTAGTAAAAGCGGCGTCCGCATCTTCGGGCAAGGTCAGGGGAATCGTGCGGGAACGGGCCAGAACCTCCGGCGTCACTTCCGCCATGCTCCACCATGCGTAGGGCGGACGCTCCGCCGCCGAAGCACCGTTCTCCGCGCTTTCCACCTTCTGACGGGGAAGGAGTTTGACGCTCAGAGCCTTGCGCGCCTCTTGCGCGCTGACCGGCAGGGAAAATTCAAGGGCCAGCGACTGCCGGGCGCGCATGTCCGCTCCGGTGACCACCACGCATTCCGCTCCGTTGAGCTGGAACAGGTCATGTTTGCCGGGGAGGGAAATATTCAGTTCCACACCTTCGCCAGGCTCTCCGCCAGAGCTTGCCGCGCAGCCACGCGCCACGGCCACGCGCAGGATCCGGCCTTTTTCGTCCAGTGCGCGCACAGGCACGCTGAAGCGCAACACGTCCCCGCTCTCGTTCCACAAAAAAACAGGAGTTCCGAGCAGGGCGTTGCCGCCGTCCGGCAGTGTCGCAGACGCGGACACACTTGCGCGGTTCATGGAATAATTGAAACGAAAGACGCCGCTTACCGCCATTTCTTTGGGGTTTTGCGGATCAAAGCGAAAATTGCCATTTCCGGAGGTTTTCACATTCCGCGTGACAAACGTGAGGGGATGCGTGATGTGAGTAGCAGAAGGCAGGGCACTTTCCGGCAGATTCACCGTATAGCGCGTTCCGGCGGGCCAGGGTTCGGCAGGAGTAAAACTCAGCAGGCGCTCGTCCGTCCAGCGCCACACACCGGGTATGGCAGGTTCCAGGGTCACTCCGGGGGCGGGCTTTCCGGTCAGCCCTGTGGGGCGGGCGCAGACATCATACCACTGGTTGCCGTATTTCGCAGTGCACATTTCCTCCTGCGGCACGAAGCGCAGTTCCAGCCGCTCCGCTCCTGAAGGAGAAATCGCCTGTGCCGCCCCTTCCCTCAACGATTCTGCCGTCCAGTAGCGCGGAAGCTCGATTCCGTCCGCATGCGCGGCGTTGGGAAGCAGAAGCAGAAAACACATGACGGCAAAAAAACGGAAACAGAAGCCGGGGCGATGGACAGAAGCAGCAACGACGGACATGGAACCTCCCCGCCGGGTCAGCGGCTTGGGTGTTTTACCTTTTAAATAAATATCTAGAGCATTTTGTGATTGAAGAAACCTGCCAATCAGACCCTATGTTCTGACTCGCAGGTTTCACGCCTCTGCCGGAGTCTCGCGACACTCGACTCCACGAGCAATTTCATTTTGAAATTGCTCCAATAAACATCAGCTATGGGCAAAACCAAAATATTTTCCCACTTCCAACCTAGCCCAAAGCTCACGGCTTGTCGATGCGGAAATGGCACACAGGCAAGCCCCCAAAGGGGGACGTTCGAGGGGGGGCGGAGAGCCTAATCATGCCTTGACGCCCTGCTGGACGGAAGCGTATTGTAAAAAACTGTGGTTTTACTGCCCAGCCGTCTTTTGCGGCCTTTTTTCGACAACACGGGCGCGCCCCTTCCCGTCGGGTTCGCCCCACCCCTAGTTATGAGGAGTATTTTATGATCCGCAGTATCATCATGGCCTTGGCCATTTGCCTCGCCTGCTCCGCGCCCGCCCTTGCGGCCGGGAAAATCGGCATTGTCAACCTGATCGGCATCACTGCCAACAGTGATGTGGGCAAGGCAGCCGACAAACTTTTGCAGGATCGCTTCGGCAAAGATCGCACCGCGCTGGAAAAACAGGGTGAAACCCTCAAAAAGGACATGGAGCAATTCCGCAAACAGGCCGCCGCCATGTCCGAAGACGCCCGCAACAAGAAGGGCCGCGATCTTCAGACCCGCATCCAGGAATTTGAAAAGAAGCAGAACGATCTGAACCAGCGCATTGCCCCCGTACAGGGCGCAGTGGACAAGCAACTGCTTGAAGTGCTCTCCGAAGCCTGCTCCACCTACGCCAAGAGCAATGAATATGATCTGATCCTCAATTATAATCCGTCGATTACACCTTACGCCAGTGAAAGCGTCAACGTAAGCGAGGGAGTGCTTGCCGAAGCCAACAAGATTTGGAAGAAAAAGGGCGGCAAGTTCAACGTGAAGTAATGCCCGTGCCTTGCGCCGGGACGCCGGGCGGCGTTCCCGGCGCAAGGCGTGCTCGCCGCCGCGGGAATCCGCCGCGGGAATCCGAGAAGGACAAGCCAATGAAAAGCTATCCGCTTTCCCGTATTGCCGAAGCGCTGGGGCTACGCCTTCAGGGTGAGGATATCCTTATCACCGGCGTGAATACGCTGGATGAAGCCGGCCCTACCGAACTGAGCTTTCTGGCTAACCCCAAATATGCGCCGCAACTGGCCTCTTCCAGAGCCGGAGCAGTCATCGTACGCCCCGAACACGCGGACGAAGTGAAAAATGCCCTGATCGGCGAAGACCCTTACCCGGCCTTTGCCCACGCCATTGGCATGTTTGCCGTGCCGCAAGGCTCCTTTCACGGCATCAGCCCTCTGGCCTCCGTCTCGCCCGAGGCAGAGCTGGGTGAGGGCTGCGTCGTCTACCCCTTTGTCTATATTGCTCCGCGAGTGAAAATCGGGGCGGGCTGCACGCTCTTCCCCGGCGTTTATGTCGGCGAGGACTGCACGCTTGGAGAAGGCTGTGTGCTGTACCCTAATGCTGTACTCATGGCGGGCTGCGTACTCGGCACGGGCTGTGTGCTCCAGCCGGGCGCGGTCATCGGCGGCGAAGGTTTCGGCTTTGTCCGCACCGGGGCGGGCATTCAGAAAATTCCCCAGATCGGCCATGTGAAACTGGGCAACAAGGTAGAAATAGGCGTCAACAGCGCCGTGGATCGCGCGGCCCTGTCCGCCACCAGCATCGGAGATTCCACCTGCCTCGACAATCTCGTTCAGGTTGGCCATAATGTCCGGCTGGGCAAGGAATGTCTCATTGTTTCTCAGGTGGGCATCTCCGGCTCCACGCAGGTGGGCGACAAGGTGACCATGGCCGGGCAGGTCGGCGTGGCAGGACATCTGCATATCGGCGACGGCGTGACCATCGGCCCACAGGCAGGTGTGGCCAAGGACATCGAGGCGGGCAAGGTCGTGGGCGGCACGCCCACAGTGGATTACACCACCTATCTGCGCACGCTGTCTCTGATGCCCCGCTTCCCCGAACTGTTTAAACGTATTGCCAAACTGGAAAAAGAACTGGAGCAGTTGCGTAGCGGGGACTAATGCCCGTCCTGCTGCCGTTTTTCCACTTTATTTTTTAAGGATTACCCATGAGCGACACCACCATCACTCCTCTCAAAATCGGGCGTATTCTCGAACTTCTTCCCCACCGTTACCCTTTCCTTCTGGTGGATCGTGTGGTGGAAGTCTGCCGCATGTCGAGTATCAAAGCGTATAAGAACCTCACCTTCAACGAACCTTTCTTCCAGGGGCACTTCCCCGGCACGCCCGTTATGCCCGGCGTACTGATCGTTGAAGCTCTGGCCCAAACCGGCATTGTTCTCGTGGCGCACAGCCTGTCCGAGGGTGAAACCCTGGACGACAAGCTTTGCCTGTTCACGGGCATTGAAAAGACCCGGTTCCGCCGCCCGGTCATCCCCGGAGACAGACTGGACATGGAATGCACCAACCTGCAACACAAGTTCCAGCTCTGGAAAATGGACGCCCGAGCGTATGTGGACGGCAAACTGGTAGCCGAGGCCACTCTGACCGCCGCAACTCAGCCTCGGCAGGGTCTGTAATGGCCTCGCCTATCATTCATCCTTCCGCATTTGTCTCCCCCAAAGCCGAGCTTGGGGAAGATGTGGTCATCGGCCCCTGCGCTCTTGTTGAAGAAGATGTAGTCATCGGCGCACGTACCCGTGTGGATGCCTTTGCCTCGATTAAACGCTACACCACGCTGGGAGAGGATAACCACGTTCATTCCTACGCCATGGTAGGCGGCGAGCCGCAGGATCTCAAATTTCACGGCGAAGTAAGCCAGCTCATCATCGGCAACCGTAACAACATCCGCGAATTCTCCGCTCTGCACCGGGGCACGGAAAGCGGCGGCGGCGTCACCCGCATCGGCGACGGCAACCTGCTCATGGCCTATGTGCACGTCGCGCACGACTGCACAGTCATGAACGACATCGTCATGTCCAACAACGCCACCCTTGCCGGGCACTGCTTTGTAGACAGCGGAGCCATCATCGGCGGCCTCACCGCCGTGCACCAGTTCACCCGGGTGGGCAAGCACGCCTTTGCCGGAGGCATGTCAGCCATCACGCAGGATCTTCCGCCCTGGATGCTGGCCGTGGGAAACCGCGCACAGGTGCAATCTCCGAACATTGTCGGGCTGCGCCGCATCAAGGCGTCGCAAGAGCTGTTCTCCGGTTTTAAGCAGGCCTATCGCCTGCTCTGGTTCTCCGGCATTCCCCGCCCCGATGCCCTGCTTCAGCTTGAGGCCGAATACGGTCACCTGCCGGAAATCGGGGAATTCATCGCCTTTGTGCGCTCCAGCGAGCGCGGCATCCTCCCGGCAGAAGAGCGCAAACGCGATTAGCGCTCTGAAACTATTTGTTCTTCGCCCCGCTGCCGTTCTATCTTCCCGGCGGTGGGGCGTTTTTATCAGCATGCTGCCAGGAGTCTTTGTTGTCCGAGCTTTCTCCCATCCTCGTATTCGGCCATCTGTGCCCAGATACTGACAGTGTCATCGGCGCGCTGGCAGTTACGGAACTGCTGAACGGCAGAAGTATGCCTGCCGTGGCCGCCATGCCCGGTCCGCTCACACCGGAAAGCGCCTTCGTCCTGCGCCGTTTCAATCTGCCCTGTCCGCCGCGCATTGATTCCGCCGCCGGAAGGAGAGTCGCTCTGGTGGATTTTTCCCATTCCTCTCAGGGGCTGGCGGGACTTGGCGAAGCAGATATTGTGGCGGTGTTTGATCACCACCGCTGCAGCGCCGACATCGCATCTCGCACGCCGGAACTGTGGATCGCGCCTGTGGTCTGCTGCGCCACACTGCTGTTCGCCCTGTTCCGTTTTTACGACGTATCCCTTTCACCAGGGCTGGCGGGCGGTCTGTTGTGCGCCATTCTTTCCGACTCCTCTCTGTTCAAGTCTTCATCCACAACGCCGCAGGATCGCCGTGCAGCGGAGGAATTGGCAAAGCTGGCCGGAATAACGGACATCGCCGCTCTCGGCACGGAACTGCTGGCTGCCAAGGCCGATCTGTCGGGCTGCTCTCTGCGTGAACT